>JACRPW010000059.1 GCA_016223005.1 Deltaproteobacteria bacterium
CTCCATGAGACAAGATTCATGGACATGGAGACAGGCTTGCCTGAAAGGTATCAGTCAGAGGCAATACTCAAAAGACAAAGGGATGTCCACGAAAGCCTAATATCAAAAGGACTAGGCATCATATCAGACTCATATCTTGACAGATTTGAAAAGAGGTGCAGGGAAGAAGATGTTCCATGTTTCCGCAAAAGCAGAGAAGGGAAAAACTTTACAGAACTCATAAAAGAGGCAGAACAAGGAGACTACGATTTAATAGTCATGGGCGGGCTAGGCATAGGAGCAGCAGCACATAGTTTAATAGGCAGTGTAGCAGAGAGAGTAGCAAGAAAAACGAGAAAAGACATACTTATAATAAAAACTCAAATTAAATCCCCCCTTAATCCCCCCTTTGCAAGGGGGGGGCATGGGGGGATTTTGGTTGCCATAGACGGCAGTCCATACTCCTACTGGGGGCTCATGGCAGCAATAGGATTAAAAAAAGTATTTAACGCTGACATAGAAGCAGTATCCGCCTTTGACCCATATTTTCATCAGGTGGCATTCAGGAATATAGCAGATGCCCTGTCAGAAGATGCCGCAAAGGTATTCAGATTCAAAGAGCAGGAAAAATTACATGACGAAATCATAGACAAAGGCATGGCAAAACTATATCAGGGCTATCTCGACACAGCAGAAAAAATCGCAAAGGCAAGGGGAGCAGAAATCAAGACAACCCTATTGGCAGGCAAGGCATACAACGAAATCCTAAATCACATACAACATACAAAACCTGCTCTTCTCATGCTTGGTCATTTTGGAGTCCATCAGGTAGAAGAAAGCGATATAGGCAGCAATACAGAAAACATTTTAAGGCTAGCGCCGTGCAGTGTGTTTATTGCTGGCAAAGGATATGAGCCTGATGATGTAGTGGGGACAGATGCTTCTGGGGACAGAATTGAATTCTGTCCCCAATGGACAGAAGAGGCATTAAAGAGACTGGAAAGAGTTCCTTCCTTTGCAAAAGGCATGGCAAAAAAGGCGATAGAAGACTATGCAAGGGAGGAGGTGAAAGGCAAAAGATCTTTTGTAGGGCAACCCATTAGGGTTGCTTATGCAGGGCTAAATCTTTGCCCTGCGATGTTACAGATTTTATATGAAAGGAGGGATTTGATGAAAGGTTTTTTTAAGGCACTGTTAATCACAGCAGTTATCCTGATACCATCTGGGATTTTATACGCATACGATGAGATGGATGTAAAGGACGGCGGGCAGATAATTGGTCATGTGAAGTTTGTTGGCAATCCTCCAAAGTTTGCTCCTATCAAGGTAAACAAGAATGAGGATTTCTGCGGGAATGAGAAACCATCCGAGGTTTTGGTTGTTGGTAAAGACGGCGGGGTAAAGTTTGCAGTGGGCTATCTTGAAAAGGTAGAAAAGGGGAAGGCTATTGAAAGGGTAAAGCAGACTGATTTAGACCAGAAAAAATGTGTATTTACACCCCATGTAACCACCATAGTCAAGGGGACTGATTTGGCAACAACAAATTCTGACACAGTTCTTCACAATGCCAATATGGAAGTAAAGGAATTGGGTGAGGGGGATGAAAAACAAGGTATCCAGATGTTCAATTTTGGTCAGCCAAAGCAGAATCAGGTGTATGTGAAAAAGGTAAGGAAACTGGGGCAGGTAAAGGTAACCTGCGATTCGCATACGCACATGAGAGGATATGTGCTGGCATTTGACCATCCATATCATGCTGTATCAGATGAAACAGGCTCATTTGTTATTGATAACATCCCGCCCGGCAAATACACCTTAAAGGTTTGGCATGAATCATGGAAACTTACAGGACATGATAGTGATGGAAGACCACTCTATGCCCAGCCGATTCTTCTTACAAAAGAGGTGGATGTGCCTGCAAAGGGGATTGTTCATGTAAATTTTGAGTTAAAGTAAAACCTCAAACCTAAAGGTTTGAGATACAGGATGTAACTCAAGGCTTTAGCCTTGAGAATAAAATAAGGAGGTATTGCAATGAAAAGATTATTATTTCTACTTATAGCAGCGGTTTTTGTATTCGGCATTTCTGCCTCTACAAGCAGCGCTGTAAATATTGGTCTGCCTATTAAAGGGGTCAGGACACTTATTGATGTGAGCAGCGTGGATGTGGCTGTCAAGAGAGGTGAGGCACAGGTAATCAATAAATTAGACCCAAAAACCAAGGGCGGGCAATGGGCTATTGGTCAGGCAAAGAAACTTGGTGTAGCACTCTCAGGCAAGACAGTAGTTTATGATATAACCGCTGTTGAGGCTACACAGGATATTGCGGGTGTAGAATTTCCTGTATGGGCATTTGTGCCTACAAACAAGGTTCAGGGTGATAAGGTAGTAGGTTTTAACAATCCACACGGTCCTGTCCCTGGTCCAACCGTTATTGCAGATGAAGGTGATTTAGTAAGGGTTATTTTAAGAAATAAGAGCAAAAACAATCATACCATTCATATACACGGTCCTACAGTTATAAGGTATGACCACGACGGCACAATGAATGTGGCGCAGGTGCCTGTAAAGCCGGATGAGGAGTTTACTTATGAGTTTGTAGCATCCCCTGTCGGCACCCACATCTATCACTGCCATGTGAATGCCAATGAGCATATGGACATGGGGCTTTACGGCGGCATTATAATCCATCCCGCGAATAAGGAAAAGGTAGACCAGGACCTTCTTGTTATTCTGGATGAGTGGGATTCCAAATTCTCCAAAGAAGAGGGTTTTAAACCAACCGGCGCAGAGCAGAAGCAGAGCGCAGAGGTGGGTCATCCGAGGAATATCGGCCATTATAACCTGTTTACCATTAATGGAAATGCATGGACAGATGAATACCCGAATGTAGTTCTTGCAAAGACAGGGGCTAATGAAAAAATCAGAGTTAGATTTGTTAACATGGGCAGTTGGCCCCATAACATACATCTGCATGGACACACCCTCACACAGATAACTCAGGATGGACGGCCAACACCAGGAAGACCGCAGTCTGATTCTGTTGCAATCCTTCCCGGTGAAAGAAAGGATTATGTATTTGAGGCAAATCAGGAAGGCAGATGGGTATGGCACTGCCACATAGTTGCCCATGCAACCAATGATGGTGTTTATCACGGCGGGCTTTTAATGGCAGTTGTTTATGTAGGCAAGATGTCAGACGGAAGCGTTGGTCCACACGGTATAGACCTTGATGTTTATCCATTGGGCAAACCTGTAAAGATTGGGCAGAAGCCATTTGATGCATTGTAAATCTAAATACAGTAATATGGGGACAGATTTTAAATCTGTCCCCATAATTTATGCCCTTATTTTTTCATGCATTATTTCATCTGCTGCGTTTGCCACAGAACTTCCTATTCGCGGTATCGCCCGCGGTGAATCCAAAATCAAGGTGGGTGATAAGGCGCCTTTAGTTACAACAGAACTAAAAAAGGCACATGAACAAGGGAAGGTTATTGTCCTGATGCTTGGTTATTCCAGCCATTGCCCGTGGTGCGACAGGATGGAAAGATATATCTTTGAGATTATGAAGGATACAAATAACTTTAATGATAAGGCTTTCTTTATGATGGTTCAGACGGAGCATGCAAAACTTATACCTCCTCACCCTGAAGGACCTAAACTAAAAGAGGCATACGGCGTGGAAGGACAGCCATGGTTATTTATCATAGACCAAAAAGGCATTGTAAGGTTTGTTTATAAGATATTTGTAGCCAGCGATGTGTTTAAGAGAAATATAGAGGAACTTTTAAGAGGTGAAAGTGAAAAATGAAAAAGGAAAAGTTAAGGTTTTAAGTTTTAGTTTTACGCTTTTTGCTTTAAGTTTTTCGCTCCTTACTGCCTACTCCTTACTGCCTGCTGTTCCCACTGTTTTTGCCGCACAGGAACTCTTAAAAACATCAAAGGTAAAGGTTGGCGAAAAGATTCTGTTAACCGAAACATCAAAAAAGGCAAATGAAGAAGGAAAGTTCGTTGTCCTTGTTTTATTTCCTGGTCCGATGGGGTGCCGCAGCTGCGATACACTTCTCAACCTTTTAGAGAAAGAGGCGGACAGGCATAAAGAGTATGCATCCTTTATCATAGCAGGTGGTCAGGATATACTTGGCGCAATGAATGAGGAAACCTTTGAATTAAAAAGGTCTTATGGTTTTGTTACAATGGGCGAGGCATGGACATTTATAATAGATAAGGAAGGAATACTACGAAAGATATTTGTAGGACTATTTAATGCTGATGAATTAAAAGAGGTAATAAGCAGTATGATAATGGGGAGGAAGGAATGAAGAAGACAATTACGAATTATGAATTACGAATTACGAATTTAAATCTAAAATCTAAAATCTTTTTATTTTGTCTGCTGTCTGCTGTCTGCTGTCTGCTTCCGTCTCAAGTTGTCGCAGAGACAAGGGAGTTTGAACTCACTGTTACAGATGGAGAGGTTGAACTGAATGGCACAAAGTTTATGGTCTGGAAATATAATGATACATTTCCTGGTCCTGAGATAAGGGTAAAAGAGGGAGATGTAGTGAAGGTTAAGTTAATGAACAAGAGCAGCGCAAAACACGGGCTTTTTTTTCACGGGCTTCATGTAAATCCAAGGGTCAGTCTTCAGGAGCAGGAGATTATTGTTGATCCGGGTTATGAATATACATACGGTGAGTTTGTTGCAGGCCCTCCAGGCACCCATCTCTATCACTGCAGCTATAATATGGCGGAACACTTAAGCAGAGGCCTTTACGGCGCATTTATTGTGGAAGCAAAGGATGAGCCGAAATATGATAAAGAATATGTTTACATCTTCAGTGATTGGAACAGTAAATCTGCAAAAGGCGAAGGCAGCCATGAATTAGGACACCCAATGACCATAATGGATAATGATATTACTACCATAAATAACAGGGTTGTTAAAGGGGATAATCCGATTATACTTGATATAAAAAAGGGTGAAAGGGTTAGACTGCGGTTTGCTAACATCGGACATCTGCCGCATAAACTCAAATTCTCAAAAACCTTTCTTGTAACCCATGAGGATGGCTATCCTGCCCCAAATCCACAAAAGCAGGATTCCCTTACCATATATTCTGGCAAGAGATTTGATCTGATTGTAACTATAGATAAGACAGGAAAATATATATTTTCTCACAGTATAACCATGCCTGAAAGCGCAGCACAGAAGTTGGCTGAACCCGATTCAGGCAAACATGCTGCCCATAATAACCATACTGCAAATACTAAACATTCTAATAACATTATCAAAAGCAAAGAAGTTCCTGTTGTTGTGATAGATGTAAGAAAGTGAGTAGGTAGGAAGGGCTTTGCCCTTCATTTATACAAGGTTGGGTCAATCACAGAAGAACCGTATATCAGGAGAAATTTATGATTCATAAGAGATTTCATTTATCAGTATGGGCATACACCATTATTATGCTTATCTGTTTTTTCTCTATCTCCTACGCAGGTTTAAGGGGTATGCCCGATGGTAAACCAAGGGTAGAGGTAGGTGATAAAGCGCCTTTAGAAACCGCTGACCTTAAAAAGGCGCATGAAGATGGGAAGGTAATCCTTCTGATGTTCGGCAACCCTGACCACTGCATCTATTGTGAAAAGGTCTGGGCAAACATCAGGGATATTTTGCCGCAATATGAAAAAGATGTCGCTGCATTCCTCAAGACCCATCGGGCATCCAAATTCTGGGGACCTGAAAATGAGGCTGTGAAATTAGGAGAAAGATACGGAGTTATAGGCGAACCATGGTTGTTTGTGATTGATAAAAAGGGGATTGTAAGGCATATATTTATGGGCTTTGCCGGAAAGACAGAGATTGAAAATGAGGTTAAAAAGGCAGTTGAAATAAGAAATACAAGGTAGAAAAATATCTTGACAGGAAACTTAAAATAGGACAAATGAGGTCTTAAGTGTTCAGATTGAGCAGGGCATCAGAATACGCCATAAGAGGTATATTGTATCTATCCAGCAAGCCTGAGTTTGAGGTATGTTGCATTGAAGAGGTGGCAAAGGCACAGGATGTGCCGTCTGCATATCTTTCAAAGCTATTTCAGTCACTGGTAAAAAAAGGGTATATGCGTTCGTTCAGAGGCACAGGAGGCGGTTTTGCACTGGCAAAAAATCCAAAAGATATAACCCTTCTGGAAATAATAGAGATAATAGAGGGCGGGATGTTTTTAAATGATTGTATGATCCGTGAAGGGTATTGCAGGAAAGATGCTTCATGCCATGTTCATAATGTATGGAAGACTGCACAGCAAAGGTTTCTTGATTATCTCAGACAATGTAACTTTGAACAACTGTCCGCCACATCATCAAACAAAGATTGAGACCTTTGAAAAAGTTCAGGTCTTTCGGGTTAAGGCATACCGCATGGACAAGGTTATCGCACCCAAATCCAGTTTTAGCGGGATTTTAAATCGCCACGACCCATACTTCGTATGTGTGTCCCGCCTGAAATACTGTGTTATCGGTAATTTTGCTCCTCTTCATGCGGGTAATAGTATGCCTCGTCGCAAAATCGCATGAGGCATTGTCTTCCATGCGACTTGGCGATTTACCCAAAATCCTAAATCGGGATTTGGGACACATCATAACCATGAAAGCATTAGAACAGGTGTAAAAACCCTTGACAAATTCAATGGTAAAATGGTTAAAAAAGACGCTGGAAGTGAGGCTGCATCTGTGTAGACTTTTACGATTTTATTACGGTCAAGGGTTTGGATTATCTCAGCGCAACAAATTATCTAACATATTCAACACTTACGGGCCGCTAGCTCAGTTGGTAGAGCAACTGACTCTTAATCAGTGGGTCGGGGGTTCGAATCCCCCGCGGCCCACCAGAAAAATCAATAGGCTGCATGGTTTGAATTTTTCTAAGTATTAGTAAGCATGCGTCCTGTCCAGCAGGGTGGTGTGATTAGTTTACCGTCCACCATGAATGTCCCGGTTGGTTAAACCATGGCAGTATGTTTATTGTCATTTCTGTCTGAATTCCGCTTTTTCCACCATGTGGCACGATCCCAATGCCGTATAAGAAAATGGAGAGAAGAGTGAAAAAGGTGGGTATAGTTACAAAATTAAATAAACCAAAGGCTAAACTCTTAAGCCGTGACATTACTGGGTGGCTGACTGCGAAAGGTATTGAGGTATTCGTAGACGAGGAGTCGGTTAAAGGAACGGTTGCAGAACATATAAATGAAATAGAACTCATGATTGTACTTGGTGGAGACGGCACAATTCTGCATACTGTTCGCATTATCAATGGAAGGAAGATTCCTATCCTTGGGATAAATCTGGGCAGCCTTGGCTTCCTTACAGAGATACCTGCGGATGAGATATATCCTGTTCTTGAAGATGTCATAAAAGGCAGGATTGAAACAGAAGAAAGGATGATGCTGTCTGTTAATATTCGGAAAAATGACGGCTCTTCATCAGAATACACAGTTTTAAATGATGTAGTGATAAGGGGAACCATTGCACGGCTTATAAATATTGAGACGAGCATAAATAAAGGGCATGTTACTACATACAGGGCAGATGGTCTTATTATAGCAACACCAACAGGTTCAACAGCATATTCTCTGTCAGCAGGCGGACCTATCCTTCATCCTACTATTCATTCAATTATTTTGTCTCCTATATGTCCATTTACTTTAACTAATAGTCCGATAGTTATCCCTGATTGGATGGTAGTTGAGGTAAAGATAAAGGGGCATAGTTCAAATATCCTGCTGACCCTTGATGGTCAGGTAGACATACAAATAGATGAAGGTGATACTATAGAATTTAAGAGGGCAGACACCTGCACCTATATTATTAAATCCCCCACAAGAAGTTATTTTGATATATTGAGGACAAGACTGCAATGGGCAGAATGATAAAATCAATTATGAATTAGGAATTACGAATTAAATCAATTTTTAATTGTATTCAAACCATGCTTCTAGAACTCCATATTAAAGACTTTGCTATCATAGATAACCTTACTGTCTCCTTTAGCAAAGGGCTCAACATCCTTACAGGTGAAACAGGTGCAGGCAAGTCAATAATCATAGATGCTGTCCAACTTATACTTGGAGACAGGGCTTCAAACGAGGCAATAAGGACAGGATGTGAAGAATCAAGGATTGAGGCTGTATTTGATATATTAGGGCTAAACTATATAAAGGAATTTCTTGAGGCAGTTGGGATTGAAGGTAGTAGCGATACCCTCCTTATAAAAAGAGTCATATCAAAGACAGGCAAAAACAAAGTTTTCATAAACAGCAGTATAGCAACAACCTCCATATTATCTGAACTTGGCAAAAACCTTATTGACATCTATGGACAGCATGAGCATCAGTCTCTCGTAAGCCCTCAAATCCATATTGATATATATGATAGTTTTGCAGGTTTAATACCTCTGCGGGAAAAGGTGAACGAATCATTCAACAGGTTTTCTGAAAAGAAATTTGAACGGGATAAACTTAAAGAAGCAACAAGGGTAAACAAAGAAAGGCAGGATTTCCTGTTATTCCAATCTCATGAAATAGAGTCTGCAAACCTGAAGCCTGATGAGGATACTTTACTTAAACAGGAAAAGGAAAAACTTGTCCATGCAGAAAAATTATTTGAGGCAGCAAATACAGGCTATGAGGTTTTGTACGGGCAGACAGGTGCGGTTATTGAGAATATAGGACAAGTATTGAATAAACTGAAAGGCGCCTCCCAATACGATGGCTCTCTTTTAAAAAATATATCAGCCCTTGAATCATGCCTCTATCAATTGGAGGATATTTCAGCAAACCTACGGGACTATTCTCATAATATAACCTTTGACCCAAAACGTCTTGAGGATATTGACAACAGGGAAGACCTTATAAATAGACTTGAAAAGAAATATGGTCAGACAGTTCACGAAATTATGGACAGGAAAAATGAGATAGACAGGGAACTTGAATCAATAACATCAAGTGATGAAAGGATTGCATCCATTGATGTTGAGGTTGAAGTTTTGAGAAAGGATGCATTTGAACTTGCTGCGGAACTTTCAAAAATGAGGAAGGCAAAGGCAGGTGTTATTAAAAAATCCGTAGAGTCCGAACTTGCTATGCTCAATATGAAAAAGACTGTATTTGAACTCAGAATAGAGGATATAGTTGATGATGAAGGTAGTATTAAACTTACTGAAAAGGGCATAGATAGGGTTGAATTCTTCATATCATCCAATGTTGGTGAAGAGGTAAAACCCCTTGCAAGGATTGCATCAGGCGGGGAACTGTCAAGAATCATGCTTGCATTAAAAAGGATTGCTGCGGAAGCCTTAAGTGTGCCTGTGTTGATATTTGATGAGATAGATGCAGGCATAGGAGGAGCTGTGGCGGAGGTGGTTGGCAGAAAACTAAAAGAGGCTGCAAAGGCACATCAAGTGCTTTGCATAACACATCTTCCCCAAATCGCAGTATATGCAGACAGGCATTTCTTTGTATCAAAGAAGGTTTTAGATTCAAGGACTATTACAGAGATAAAGGAATTAAACAAAGATGAAAGGTTAGCAGAAGTTGCAAGGATGCTTGGCGGTGTAGAGATTACAAACACGACAAAAACACATGCGAGAGAAATGCTGGAGAATGCAGGAAGGTTGAAGTAAACTTGTTATTCTGAAAGTATGAAGGTATAGCCTCTACACCTTTGCTGTGTCCATGACAAAATAAAGGGGACACCCATTAAAAGGCGCCTGTCAAGAGAAAAACTCTGGTGTCATTTAAAATTTACACCCTTTAACCCTGTATAAAATTGTATTGACTTTATTTTTTGCAATATGATAAAAACCAAAAAATTTGTTTGTTCAAGTGGTCTATTGGTTTATGGTAAAAGAGAGTCAAAGACCTTTAAAGAAATGGGCTTTATTAGGCTCTGTAGGAATGTCTTTGGTTCTTGCAACCTTTATTGGTCTTTATATAGGCATATACCTTGATGGTCTCTTTTCAACACAGCCGTGGCTGACAATCACTTTTTTAATATTGGGCATTATAGCAGGGTTTAGAAATATTTATATACTTATTAAAAGATATGGGTTGTGATACTCAAAGAATATATCCTACACAAAAGATTTCAAAGATACTTTTAAGTTCTACACTTACCCTTATTGCAGTTACTGCTGGTGTAAACTTAATAATGCCTTCCATTACAGGCATCAGTATGCTAACAGGTGGAATAACAGGCATTTTAAATTTTTACTATCTTTTACTTACGGTAAAACGCAGTATGACTATGAAAATAGACAATATCGCATCTTATGTGGCAGTGAGATACTGGATGAAATTTACCCTGACATCTATCTTAATCTATGTTCTTGTATCAAGTCATATTATAGAACCGATAGCATTTATCGTGGGCTTTACACTAATTGTGTTTAATATAGTCGTTCTATTATTATTTGCCGTAAAAAAGGGGGTAGTTTAAGACAATATGCATGCCTCAATATTTCTTCCACAATTTGGTCTGCCTGTCCATACTGCTGTTATGCTTTATATCATAATTGGATTAACAGGGTTTTCTTTTATAATCTCAAAAAGGCTGCAACTGGTGCCTGGTAACACACAGGGCATTGTAGAACTTTTAATATCAGGCATAGAAAATCTTGTCCATGATACAATGGGGCATCACGGTAAAAAATATTTTCCTTTTATTGCAACCTTTGGGATATATATATTAATATCAAATCTATTGGGACTGATACCGGGTCTTGTTCCACCTACAGCAAACCTGAATACAACAGCAGGGCTTGCAATTATAGTATTTGTTACAACACATATAATAGGTGTGAAGGAGCATGGGATAAAATATTTTAAGCACTTTATGGGTCCTGTGTGGTGGCTCACACCCTTAATGATTCCAATTGAAATTATCGGACATCTTTCAAGACCATTATCGCTTTCTCTTCGTTTGTTTGGGAATATGATGGGACATGAACTGATTGTTGCTGTTCTCCTGTTCCTCGTTCCATACCTGCTTCCGATTCCTATACTGGTGCTTGGTATTATGGTGAGTTTTATTCAGGCGTTTATATTTTCTCTCTTAACTATGATGTATATTGGCGGCGCTTTGGAAGAGGCGCACTGACAATTTCAAATTTGAAATTTTAAATCTCAAATTATTAAAAGGAGGTGAGGTAGATGAAGAAGGTCTTATTGATGACAGCCATTTTAATGGGTGTGGTTACAGGCATTGCTACAGAGTCGTTTGCCGAAGAGACTGCAAAAATTGCTGCAGGGGGAGGCAGTGGCAGTATTATATTTTTTGCAGCAATTGTAATAGCAGCAGGTATTGGCATGGGTCTCGGCGCCCTTGGAACAGGCATTGGTCAGGGACATGCTATAAGAGGGGCAGTAGAGGGCATTGCAAGAAACCCTGGTGCAATGGGAAAGATTATGACTACAATGCTGGTCGGTCTCGCCATGATAGAATCACTGGCAATCTATGCACTGGTCATAGCATTGATACTTTTGTATGCAAATCCACTTATCAAATATGTAGTTGGCTAAACAGTAATTATTAAAAACCCTGCCTATATCAATACAAGTGATTGGGCGGGGTTTTTTTATTTAAAGGATTAGCCCATCTTCCCCTGCACTCATAAGATTGACTTTAGTCTGTATTTCTGTTAGATTCCATCCATGATTACAATCAGATTTTTTGCAATGCTGAAAAATAATGTTGGCAAAGACGAGGCTAACATATCTATCCCAAGACAGATTACACTCAATGAACTGAAAGATATTCTCAAAATAGAATTCCCCTCCATAAAGACATTCATAGACAAAAATATAATGTTCTCTGTTAATCAGGAGTTTGCTGTTTCTGATACAATAATCAAAGACGGCGATGAGGTTGGACTTCTGCCGCCGTTTTCTGGGGGATGATGACAGTAAGCAGTGAACATCTCACTGCTTGCAAATGAAATGGGTAGCCGCAACCTTTAGGTTGCGTTAATACGCAGGCTAAAGCCTGCGGCTACCGATACAAGGAGAAAAACTTGATAAGAATACAAAAAGAAAACTTTTCAATAGAACAAGAGATTGAGAAGGTAAAGGCAGCATAAAAAGGCATAGGCGGTATAGTTGCCTTTCTCGGCACAGGGAGAGATATATCAAAGGGAGAAGAGATTACAGGGCTTAACTTTGAGAGTTATCCCGGCATGGCTGAAAAGAAACTTTTAGACATCAGAGAAAGGGCGCTTAAGAATTTTAATATAATAGAAATGACGATAATCCACAGGGTTGGAGAGATTGCAATTGGTGAGAATATAGTGCTTATTGCTGCTGGTGCAAGGCACAGGAACGACGCATTCATGGCTTGTGAATGGGCAATTTCAGAACTCAAGAGAACGACACCAATATGGAAGAAAGAGACAACCCGAAAGGGTGAAATCTGGGTAGAGGAACATCCCTGATAACTCTTATGATAACTGTCGGCATACTTACAATGAGCGATAAGGGCTCCCGTGGAGAGCGGGAAGATTTAAGCGGTAAGGAGATTGAAAGGATGGTCAAAGACCTCCCTGCAGAAGTC
Organism: Deltaproteobacteria bacterium; assembly: GCA_016223005.1. Taxonomy (NCBI): domain Bacteria; kingdom Pseudomonadati; phylum Myxococcota; class Myxococcia; species Deltaproteobacteria bacterium. Next base: position 12,583 of record JACRPW010000059.1, read on the forward strand.
AAGGCTTATGAAGTTATCCCTGATGAGATTCCTGTCATCACAAAGAAACTCATTGAGTATGTGGATGAAAAGAAACTTGACCTGATTGTTACAACAGGCGGCACAGGTGTTACCCCTCGGGATGTTACGCCAGAGGCTACAAAGGCAGTGATAGAAAGAGAACTCCCTGGTATGGCAGAGGCTATGCGTTTTGAATCCCTTAAAAAGACGCCGAATGCAATGATATCAAGGGCTGTGTGCGGCATAAGAAAACAATCGCTCATTATAAACCTTCCAGGCAGCCCAAAGGCAGTAAGGGAAAACCTTGCTGTTGTCATGCCTGCAATAAACCACACCATAGAAAAGATAAAAGGCTCTACAGAAGAATGTGCAGTAGAGTAACGAAAAACGCAAAGCGAAAAACTAAAGGAACTGAAAACTAAAGAGTTTAGCAGTGTTTTTTACTATTAGACGCTTAAACTGCTTTTTTAAGGAGACACCATGCCCTTTGATTTTATACTGCCGGATTTAGGTGAAGGGATTACAGAGGCTGAAATAAGAAAGTATCTAGTGAACGAGGGTGATATTGTAGAGGAGCATCAGACCATTTTTGAGGTTGAGACAGATAAGGCTGTTGTTGAAGTGCCGTCGCCTAGGAAGGGATTTATTTTGAAGATATACAAACACGAAGGGGATATCGCAAATGTCGGTGATGTTATTTTAACAATAGGTGAAAAGGCAGAAGAAGAAAAAAAGGAAGAAAGGAAATCCCATTCAGTTGTAGGTGTTCTGCCTGAGGCAGAGGGAATCCTTGCCACCCCTGCTGTCAGGAGCATTGCAAGAAAACTTGGTGTCAACCTTGAAAAGATAAAAGGCACAGGTAGAGGCGGAAGAATTTTAGAAGAGGATGTGTTAAAGGCATCAGGCGGTTTAAAGGATTTGTCAAGAGATGCCTTTGGTCCTGTTGAAAGGGTGGCAATAAAGGGCGTAAGGAGAACTATTGCAAAAAATCTTATAGCAAGCATGAGGAGCGCTGCATTTGTAACAGGCATGGATGATGCTGATGTAACAGATCTGTGGCATCTGAAGGAAAAGGAAAAAAGGGGCGCTCTTGAAAGAGGCATACACCTCACATTTATACCCTTTTTCATAAAGGCAGTCCAGCATGCCCTTGCTGCGCATCCAATGCTGAATGCCTCTGTTGATGAGGATGGTGAAATAATCATAGTAAAAAAATATTTTAATATTGGCGTTGCTGTTGATACACCTGACGGCTTAAAGATTATCATTGAGGAACTTAAAGGTAGTTCGTTTACAATAAGTAATTTCGGTTCATTCGGCGGGACATATGCAACCCCGATATTAAACTATCCTGATGTGGCAATACTAGGCACAGGAAAGGTGTCGGAAAGACCGTGGGTAAAGGATGAGAAGATTGTTATAAGAAAAATCCTTTCCCTTTCCCTTACATTTGACCACAGGGTTGTAGACGGCGGAGAGGCAGCAAAATTCTTAAACAAGGCAATCCATTACCTTGAAGACCCTGACCAGATATTCATTGAAAGCGCATAAGTCCCTTCTCTAAATCTATTCACAAACGGCATAAACAACTCAATCTGATTTTAAACCATTTGATTTTTTTAAAATTTTTGTGTAGGTTATTGTTATGTCTGATAATCTTACAAAACTTAAAAAACTGCGGCACGAAATAGACAGGGTTGATGACTCTATGTTGGAACTCCTAAATAAGAGGGCTAAACTTGTAATAGATATCGGCACGATTAAAAAGGAAAATAACCATGCCATTCATGTCCCTGAAAGGGAAAGGGAGATATATCAAAGGCTTTTAAACAACAACCCTGGCCCGTTTCCGAATACTGCTGTTAAGAATGTATTCAGAGAAATCATGTCAACATCTCTTTCCCTTGAAAAACCATTAAGAGCGGCTTTTCTTGGACCAAAGGCAACATTTACCCACATGGCATGTTTACAGTATTTTGGTAAATCCTCTGAACTCATCCCTGTCAAAGAGATTGCAGATGTGTTTGATGAGGTTGAAAGAGACAGGGTGGATTACGGTGTAGTGCCGATTGAGAACACCACTGAGGGTGTGGTCAGTCATACCTTTGATATGTTTGTATCATCAAATTTAAAGATTTCAGCAGAGATCATGCTGGAAATTAGTTTGTCGCTCTTAAACAGGACAGGCAGTATCCTTGATGTGAAAAAGGTTTATTCCCATTCCCATGCAATAGCAGAATGCAGGGAGTGGCTTAAAAATAATCTGCCAAATGCAGTATTGGTTGAAACATCCTCAACCGCAGTGGCAGCCCAAACAGTTGTTGACGACCCTGATGCAGCGGCCATCGCAAGTGAAAATGCAGCGGAACTCTACGACCTGAAGATAGTGGAAAAAAAGATTGAAGACCATTTGAATAATCTTACAAGGTTTCTTGTAGTAGGCAAGACATCGCCTAAAAAGACAGGCAGTGACAAGACATCAATATTATTCTCCGTAAAGGATTCGCCGGGCATATTGTTTAAGATGCTCAAACCGTTTGCTGAAAGAGGCATAAACCTTACAAAGATAGAGTCTAGGCCTCAGAAGAAGAAGGCATGGGAATATATATTCTTCCTTGATATGGATGGGCATATATCTGATGAAAAGGTGTCAGATGCGCTTAAAGAACTTGAAACAAACTGCTCATTTGTGAAGGTTTTGGGCTCATATCCGAAGGGCATGGCGAAATGAGAGAAGTCTTATTTCAAAAAATTGCCCATGAATATCTGAAGGATGTCATCCCGACCTTGAAAAATTTTTTAGGCAAGGGGATTGCGGATTTGAAGGAGTTTATTAACCATGTCCAAAATGGAAATAGATAAAATTAAAGAACTTCTTGCGAAAGATGAACGGGTCGTTTTCGCTTATCTTTTTGGTTCAAGGGCAAAGGGTATGGCTTCTGAAAAAAGCGATTTTGATATAGCGGTCTATGCAGCAGATGCCCATCTATGGCTTAATTTCTATATAGAAGCCGATATAGCGCAACTTCTTAAAACCGATGATGTGCAGGTTTTCATTTTAAACAGGCTGTATGAGCCGCTTTTTGGATTTGAGATTATAAAAAATGGAATACTGTTGGTTGATAAAGAACAGGAAAAACGGATTGAGTTTGAATCTCGAATTTTAGGGCAGTATCACGACTGGCAGTATTTTGCAAAAAGGCATATGGAGGCTGAAGGGTGGCAATATCAATGAAAAAACTAGTTTCAGCCGAGATTGAAGCAATCGTGCCGTATCCGCCGGGCAAACCCATTGAAGAGGTTGAAAGGGACTATGGTATAAAAGGCTCTATAAAACTTGCATCCAATGAGAACCCGCTTGGACCTTCTCCAAAGGCTGCTCTTGCGGTTTCAAAGGCACTCAATAACCTTAACAGGTATCCTGACGGCGGATGTTATTATCTTAAAGAGAAACTTGCAAAACATCTGGGGGTAGTTCCTTCTAACCTTATCATAGGCAATGGTTCAAATGAGATTATTGAACTCGTTATAAGGACATTCTTGCAGGCAGGCGAAGAGGCTGTAATGGGGAATCCTTCGTTTGCTGTATATCCCCTTGCGGTTCCTGCTGCAGGCGGCAGAAATTGCTTAGTGCCATTAAAGGATTTAACACATGATATTGATGCGATGTCTCGTGCAATAACAGAAAATACAAAGATTGTATTCATCGCAAACCCGAATAATCCTACAGGGACAATGATAACAGGGCAGCAACTTGATGCGTTTGTAGAGAAACTCCCTGATGATACCATCCTTGTTTTAGATGAGGCATATTATGAGTTTGTTACTAGAAGGGATTTCCCAACCTCTATGGAGTATCTTAACTGTAATAAAAATGTTGTGATACTGCGGACATTCTCAAAGATATACGGACTTGCAGGACTGCGCATCGGCTACGGTATCACATCTGAAAAACTTGTATCTTATATGAATAAGGTCCGACAGCCTTTTAATGTAAACAGTCTTGCACAAATCGCTGCAATGGCTGCATTGGACGATGATGAGCATTTGAAAAAATCTCAGAAGAATAATCAGGACGGGTTGAAATATCTTTTCAACGAACTTTCTGCAATGGGACTTGAATGTGTTCCAACACAGGCAAACTTTTTTCTTGTAAAGGTCGGCAACGGCAAGGGTGTGTATGAAGGTCTGCTGAAACAGGGTGTGATTGTCCGACCAATGGCAAGTTACGGTATGGGAGAATACATCAGGGTTACAGTGGGCTTGCCTGAGGAAAACGAAAGGTTTGTAGAGGCCATTAGAAAAACAGGGGCTAGGGGCTAGTTGTCAGGGGTTAGTTTTTTTACTAATCCCTAAACCCTAATCTCTAACCCCTGCATTTAAACGGAGGTTTTTATGATAGTTGTTATAAAGCCTGATGCTACAAAAAAAGAGATAGACCATATTATTGAAAGGATAAAACACCTTGGGCTTTCCGTTCATATATCAGAAGGTAAGGAAAGGACAATAATAGGTGCAATAGGTGATGAATCTGTTTTAGAAGAGCATCCTATTGACATGCTACCGGGAGTGGAAAAGGTTATGCCAATATTAAAACCATATAAACTTGTAAGCAGAGAATTTCAAAAAGAGGACACCATAATAAATGTAAGCGGCATAAAAATCGGTGGAAAACAGGTGCATGTGATTGCTGGTCCGTGCAGTGTTGAGACAAGGGATATTCTGATACAAACAGCCCAAAAGATAAAAAAGACAGGGGCAAGATTCTTACGCGGCGGCGCATTTAAACCCAGAACATCGCCTTATGCATTTCAGGGGCTTGGCGAGGAAGGGCTTGTTTATCTCTCTGAGACGAAAAAGAAGACAGGCATGCCTGTTGTTACAGAACTACTTGACCCACGGGATACTGAAATGGTCTATAAGCATGCGGATATAATCCAGATAGGGGCGCGGAATATGCAAAACTTCAGGCTCTTAACAGAGGTTGGAAAACTGGATAAACCAGTTTTGCTGAAAAGGGGACTCTCTGCAACAATAAAAGAATTTTTGATGTCTGCAGAATATATAGCATCACAGGGGAATAGAAAAATCATCCTTTGTGAAAGGGGCATAAGGACATTTGAGACGGCATTAAGGAATACACTTGACTTGAGCGCAGTGCCTGTCCTGAAAGAAGAAACGCATCTGCCTGTTTTTATAGACCCGAGTCATGCTGTTGGAAGATGGGGTATGGTTGCGCCCCTTTCAAAGGCAGCAGTTGCTGTTGGTGCGGATGGACTGATGATAGAGGTGCATGCAGACCCTGAAAATGCCCTCTGTGACGGAAGCCAGTCACTTACGCCAGATAACTTCGCAAAACTCATGAGGGAACTCAAAAAGGTTGCATCAGCAGTTGGAAGGACGATGTAAATGAAAGGGGCAAGAGGCAAGGGGCAAGGGGCAAAGGAAATACGCTTCAACAAAGTTGCAATAATCGGCGTTGGGCTGATTGGCGGCTCTATTGCAATTGTATTAAGGCAAAATGGGATTACAAATAATATTATCGGCATTGGCAGAGGCATAAAAAATCTTGAGACAGCAAAAAAACTGGGGGTTATTGATGAATATACTCAAGATGCAAAACAAGGTGTTAAGGATGCTGATTTAGTTATTGTTGCAACACCTGTTGCAGGCATCGCAAAGATTGTTAAAGAAATATCACCCTCTCTAAAAAAAGGCACAATAATCACTGATGTAGGCAGCGTTAAAAGAAACATAGTTGTTCAAATTGAATCTTTCCTTCCTGATGCAATTCACTTTGTCGCAGGACATCCAGTAGCAGGCACTGAAAATGCAGGCGCTGCCGCAGCCTTCCCATCTTTATTCCAAAACAGAAAATGCATACTCACACCGACAAAAAAAACAAATCCGCAGGCACTTGAAAAGATAAAAAGACTCTGGGAGATTGCAGGCTCTGAAGTTATACTTATGGATGCAGAAAAACACGACAGGGTGCTTTCTGCTGTAAGCCATCTCCCCCATGTTGTTGCGTATGCCCTTGTAAACACAGTGGCAGGGATAAACGATTTTAGTGAGAACATTGTCCAATATTCAGCAGGCGGTTTTAAAGACTTTACCCGCATTGCCTCATCCCCCCCTGAGATGTGGCGAGATATATGCCTTTTGAACAAAGATGCAATCCTTGATGTTGTCAGCAGATTTAAAGAAGTCTTGAAAAATCTGGAAACGATGATAGAAAACGCTGATGCAGACGCCCTCGCAAAAGAATTTGAGAAGGCAAAAAAGGTGAATTCATAACATTAAAACATTACAGTAAAACATCTATCTCTGAAAAAGATGTTGTTGTAATATATAAAGAGCAGGAAAGGGACGGATTTATTATAACAGCTTTTATGACTTCCGATCCCGAAAGAATCATTAAGAAAGGAGTTATTAAGGGTCTCGTAATAGTAACGATATTCTTTTAGCTTTTTAAATCTAACCAGCCAATTTTGTCATGCCTCTTTTTTGATACGGGCTAAAACAGAAAGACTCTGGATTCCCGCTTAAAGATTGCGGGAATGACAGTGTGTGAAGTTTTTTGATTTATGTAAATACAATTTTGAGACCCTTAATATATGGAAAAAGTAAACAGCATACTGGAATCTATTCCATATCTGTTAAAGATGCCCTCAAAGCCTATCTGGGTAGACTATGATGATGAATCTGATGTTCTTTATATCAGCTTCAGGAAACCTCAACAGGCAAACGACAGCATAATGGAAGACGATATTATTTATCACTATCATGACAAAGAACTCGTCGGCATTACAATACTGCACGCAAAAGGACATAGATAAATAGTTGCTGACTCCAGATGTCTGACTTCTAAAAGTTCGTAATTGACACTGACACTGAGTTATGATGATTGAAAAGACGGAAATTTGGATAACATGTGAAAGACCTATTGAGGCTGATGGCACGGCGATAAGGGGCTTCTTTGGGAATATGTACCGGAATAGGCCGGAGTTTCATGGACATAGAGGGAATGAATTGGTTTATAAACATCCACTCATTCAGTATAAAGTCTTTGGCGGCGCAGCTCTTATGATAGGTTTGAAAGAAGGTGCTTACCTTTTGAAAGCTGTGCCAAGTCTTGAATATCTTGAAATATATCATCAGAAGTATCCAATTTTGAAACAAAATGTCTGCGAAACCTCTGTGCCTTTTGGATTAACCGATAGAACATTCCGTTACACTTATTTTACTCCGTGGATAGGGCTAAATGAGGATAATTATGAAAATTACCTCTTATTGAAACACGATCAAAATAAAGCGCATGACCTACTCAAAAGAATTCTTATTGGAAATATTCTCTCTATGTCCAAATCTCTTAGCTATGTTGTAAAAGACAAGATACAGCTAAAAGCTGATTTGCAGGAAAATGAAGCGATTATGGTAAAGGATAATGTTGAACTTACCTCTTTTAAGGGTGAATTTGAAACAAATTTTATTATTCCTGAATTTTGGGGTCTTGGCAAGTTCAGTTCGAGAGGTTACGGAACTGTTAGATGCATTAACGGAGGTAATCCGCAATGACA
>JACRPW010000060.1 GCA_016223005.1 Deltaproteobacteria bacterium
CTTTGCCGTGGGATACATTTAATATTTCATCCTTCCAATCAAGTGCCATAACCATTGCCCTTGCAACATCCTTGACATGAATAAAATCAAACTCAGAATTAATATCATGATGCAATTTAATTGGCATACCTGTCACAAAACCCATTACCATGTCATATATAGGGTTTTTCTTCATCCCTTTACCATATAGACCGCTTGGTCTTAGGATTACATACTCAAATCCTCGCTCAAATGCATACTGTTTTATATATAGTTCACCCACAAGTTTGCTCACCCCATAAGGCCCTGACACCTTAGTGCTGCCAACAGGGCTTTCCTCATTAGAATTATATAGGTCTTCATAGACAAGAGCTGTTGAAATATAGACTATCTTCTTAATTCCGGCTTTATATGCAGCCTCTAATACATTAATTGTTCCTATTGCATTTATCTGAAAATCTTCAACAATCTTTTCTCTTGCCATATAAATTCTTGAGTTAGCTGCAAGATGATAAAGCACATCTCCTGATGGAAAACTTATAGAATTGGTAATATCAATTTCTTTACTGCTAAGAGATATTACATCCTCCACTTTATTTTTCACCATCTCAACAAAATGGGTCCCTAGAAAACTCGTAGCACCTGTAACTATAACTTTCACTTGAAAATACCTCGCACTCCCATGTTTTCTATAATATTCATCGGTAGATATAAAAATATCTTTAGTCTCAATTTAAAAATAAGCAATACCTATGCCAAAAATTGATATAGGGGTATAAAATAAATCCGCACCTGCCTGTGCCAGCACGGCAGACAGGTACAGAGCGTCAGAACAAAGCATGACCCATGCTTCGCATGGGTACCCCGGGCGCGACGAAGCGAGGAGAGAGGCGTATTTTCAGCATACGCCGCAGCGACCTGTCTGCGTGCAACGCACAGGCAGGCAACGCAGGTATGCGAAGTTATGACGCTCTGTATAGAAGAAGGATGTGCCTAGGGGGTTGATGTTGGTTTTACAACCTACTCAATTCAGATATCGTTAAGAATGGGCTAGAACGAGTGGTAATTGGAAATTACTAATAAAGATGATTACAACTGCACAGTGTCAAAACTTTGAATCTCTATTCTTGAATTGGACATTTTCCAGCATCAAAACTATATTCTAATAGAAGCCTCAAACCTATTTGCAGCGTCGTGATGATGGTAGTTGAAGGTTTCACGAATGCCCTGCCTGCCTATCTCTGCCCACCCTGCCTTCAGTTCTTTTAACAATAAAATAACAACCCCAATAGACTCATGGTCATTCTTAAGGTCAGCGTTTGCTATTTGCCTGAGCATGTAATTATACAGTTTCTCCAAGTTTGACGCTATCTCTCCTCCTGCCTTTTTATCCAGCGAACATAATAGTTCTGAAACAATGGCAGAGGCTTTATTAAGATATAACGATTTGCCGGGTATATCCTTTATATAAATCCTGTCCCTCGCTATATCAAGAAAGTTGATAGCGCCTTCGTAAGTCATTTGTATATTTATCAATCACCTTTTGAATGCCCTTTTTTCTTACAGTTACAGAGCCTTCAGCAAAATCTGTTATGTCATCAAGTTCATCGTATAATTTCTTTGCCACACCTGCAATCCCTGTTGATGTATTATCAATAAAGAGCGCCCTTGTGTCGCTATAGTCAGATGTAAGTTTACTGCCTAATGTACCCTCATCCAGAGTAACAGTGCCGTCTCTGTTTGTCTTTAAACCTACCTGTGCCATTACCTTTGTATCATCAGCAAGACCTGATATGGCAGAGGTGTATATCGTCCTGATTCTTCTTATTACAGAATCTGTCGTGCCTTCATTGTAAAGTGGCCCGCCTTTCTTTTTATCTGAGTCGTATTTACTATTATCATTTATATATTTAATTGCTTCACTGTAAGCATCTGTCATTGCCTTTATGTTTGCCTTGATGGTATCTGTATCGTTTTTAACAGTCAGGGTATATGAGCTGCCGCTGCCAGCAGCCTTCTTTAGAGTAAATGATACGCCTGCAATAACATCTGTTACTGTATTGGAACTTTTTGTAACAGAAAGACCATCAACCTTAAATGCGGCATCCTGTGCTGATTGAAGTGTAGTTGTGCCGCCTGTGCCGCTCGTGTTGTCAAGGTCAAGGATTGATTCATCCAGTCCTACGGTTATACCCCCTGAACTTCCTGAAGTTTTGCTTGTAAGCACGAGACGATATGGTGTAGAGGCATTACCATCATTTATTATTGTGCCTGTGACTGTTAAGAGAGAATTTGCTGCGCTCTGTGTAGAGTTTATTGCTGATACAAGCCCCTCAAGGGTCAGGTTAGAAGATGCAGTTATTGTTGTTATCTCAGCAGTACCACTTACTGTTACTGTATATCTAAATGTCTGCCCGCTGGCAAGCACTGTAGTCGTATCTTTATCTGCAAGGCTTTTTGCATTTACATTTGTAATCTTATTCGCCTGTGCAAGTGCAGTAATATCAGATATAACATAATTCCCGGCTATTGCATCATAAGAGGCAGAGGCAGATAGAATTGTGTCATCAGTCACCTCTGCCGATTTGACATCAAAGGTAGAGGCATCCTTTAATTTCTTTGCTGCTGACTCTACTGTGCCCAATTTTGTTGAAAATGTTTCATAGGCGGCCACTTTTGATTGATAATCGGTCTTCTTCTCATTAAAACTATTAACCCTCTTTTTCTCTACTGACACCAACTGTTCTATCAGTTGTCCATAATCAATACCGGATGTTAGTCCTGTAACACTAAAACCAGCCATGTTTATGCCTCCTTATCAAACAGGATGCCCTGTATACTCGTAAGTTTTTTGGAAATATTCAATATCTCTTCAGGCGGAATCTCTCGGACAACATCCCCTGTTTTAGCATCAATAATCTTTACCATAATCCTGTTTGTATCCCCATCCACCGCCATCTTGACCTCACGATTTAGAAGACCCTGAAGAAGGTCTGCTGCAGCATCCATCATCTTTTTTTTAAAAACCTCTTTTCTCTCTACACGAACATTATCGCCTGTCTTATCCTCTGAAACCACAGTTGAAGGGATATTTTCTTTTGACGGCTTACCCTCTGTTCTGGCTGGAATAGCAACCATTATATCTTTTATAGGCTGAACTGACATGTTCATCACCTCTTTTTTTTATACTTGAAGGCGGGAGGGGACAGCCGCCCCTCCCCTGCAAACTTATTCTAATACACTACCCTTTTACTTCAAAAGGGTAAGGACTTGCTGCGGCAATACATTGGCCTGCGCAAGGACTGATGTTGCTGCCTGTGTTATAATCTGGTTCCTTGTAAACTTCGCTGTTTCAGAGGCAAAATCAGCATCTGTTATACTGCCTACCGCTGCATCATAGTTCTCTGCTGTAGATGTAAGGTTGGAAATAGCAATACTAATCCTGCTCTGTTTTGCACCAATATCGCCTCTCCATGTAGCAACAAGTGCGATAGCGCTGTCAACCTGTGTAAGCATTGACTGTGCAGCTGATACTGAATTGATGGCTGAGAAAGTACCTCCATGTATAGTTAGCGCACTTGCGTCAGCATTAGAAATAGTAAGACTAATTCTGTCATTTGCAGTCACATTCTGGAAACCAATCTGGAAACTCAATGCATTTGCAGATGCAGAGATACTTCCATCAATAAGTTTCTGACCGTTATACTCTGTAACATCAGAGATTCTGTCAATTTCGCTCATTAACTGCTGGAATTCTGAATTCAGGGCATTTCTCTCATTTGTGCCAAGTGAACCATTTGATGCCTGTTCTGACAATTCTCTCATCCTTTGCAGGACATTACCTGTCTCTTTGAGGGCTCCGTCCGCAACCTGCATAAGGTTTACACCTTCATTGGCATTCCTCACTGCCTGATATATGGAACGGGAGTGAGATTTTAATTTTTCGCTGACTGCTAAACCTGCGGCATCATCCGATGCCCTGCTGATGCGCAGTCCCGAAGAGAGCCTTCTGACGGAACTTGAATACTCATCATTTGCCTGTGAAACATTTCTTTGTGCGATAAGTGAAGATATGTTGGTATTAACTGATAGTGCCATGGTTTTATCCTCCTTGATTTTTAATGAGTTTTTTAACTCATTTGGCATCCGTGCCGGTTATTATTTTTGAAGGCATCCTGCCCAGTCATTTATCTATCTACCCTCCTTTCTGACCATTATTAGCATTTGCCTTTGCTATCTATATCGGCAAAAAGGCAAATAACTTTAGGGGAATTGTAACCAAAAAATGCGGTTGTATTTTTTGGGATATTATCTTGATTTAAACAATGGATATTTTATAGAAAGGTCTTCATCATCAAGGACAATCTGCCTGCCTGTTCTGGAGGACAGGTTTACAATGAGGGGCGCCCTTAAATTGGCTGTTGCTTTGGATGGAGTATCTTTTGAAATGGAAACTATTACAAAGACAATAAGGTTTTCTGAATCTGGCTCTCCCAAAGCCGCAACCTCTTTTTCCTTAACGGCTATGTGGTAATCCTTGTTTGCAAGAACCGGGTCAATTACAATAAATGCTATGCAGGGTTCATCCACTGCCTGAAGGCACATAAATGGAATATCCTTTTCATATTCCATTACAATAAATCTCTTCATATCAGGAAATCCAAGCAAACCACAGGAAAAGGTTATGATTTTATCGGCTTCTACCCCAATATCACCAAAGACAACAGATTTAAAATTTATAATATCAGGCATTAACTGTGCGCTGTCTCCCTTATTGTCAACCTGTATTCTCTTTTGAACTATCTCACTACTTGTGATTACATGAGTTTGCATATACATTTATTTCTCCTTGTCAGATTCTTTCCATAGTCCTAAAACCTTGTTTAAATCCATTATTGTTATTTCTGCTGCCCTCTTATTTTCTTCCTGTATCTTCTGGTATATCTCATCTCTATGTATTTTAACCCCATCTGGCGCTGATATACCAAGTTTAACACTGCCTTCTTTTAAATCTACAACTATTATCCTTATATCATCACCAATCCTTATACCTTCACCCGACTTCCTTGTCAGTACTAACATAAGCCCTCCATGGCATGATCGGTAAGCTGTGAACAGTGAACCGTGAGCTGTGAACCGCTTACTGCTTACATCTTACTATATAAACTTAAATATATTCAATTCATCTACCCTTGCAGCAACAGTGAGTAAAGCCTGAAGTGTGGTCTGCTGCAATGCCAAGTCTGTTGCAACCTTCGTGATATCTGCATCCTCAATGCCTGAAACCAATATCTCAAGTTCAGCAGTAAAACTATCAAGATAATCCGCCTGCGACCCTAATGCATTTCCCCGCGCGCCTATCTGAGCAATTATATTTGTAATCTGAGTGCCGGCATCATCAAGTTCATCAATGGCATCCTGAATACCTGTTATATCATTGGATGTGAGGGCTGTTTTAAAGTCATCTACTATCTGATATACATTCACACCGCCTGAAATCCCCACACCTCTAAAAACCTTATTTCCTGTTACGCCATAGGTATATTGATTTGACTCCCCTGTAAAAAGGGCAGTCTCATTATTGTCGCCTGAATATGCACCGCTTGAATCAAACGGCACTGTGGTAAACTTATATCCTGAAAAGATATACCTGCCGCCAACACTTGTATTGCCAATCGCGAGCAACTCATCATAAAGGTCGTTCACCTCTGATGCAGTAGAGAGCCTTGTTGCTGCAGTGGCTGTCCCTGATGATTGACTTACTGCCAGTTCCCGAAGTCTTGAAAGTGTATTCTCAACACTTGAAAGGCTGGATTCGGCATTGGTAAGATAACCCTGTGCAGACTGCACATTTCTGGAATACTGCGTAACACGGGCAAGCACCTTCCTCAAATCAAGTATATTTGACATGGCAACAGGGTCATCAGACGGCCTGTTTACCTTCTTGCCTGCAAGCATCTCCTGTGTCTTTAATATATCTTCACTGGTTCTGGATATGTCTCTTGATGCAGTATCAAAAAGCATTGCATTTGTTACACGCATAACTACCTCAATAGATTCATAAGGGTACTAAGCATATCATCCACGACTGTTATCACCTTTGCAGCAGCCTGATAAGACTGCTGATATTTTAGAAGACTTATCCCTTCTTCATCAAGAGAAACGCCTGATACAGATTCTCTGTAAGATTCCAATTCCTCCAAAACCAGAGTTTGTGCATCATTATTAACCCCTGCCTCGCTGGCAGATACCCCAATATCAGCAACAAGGCTGGTATAATAACCGCTGAATGTAGCAGTGCCGTTTGCCATTACATTTGAACCCTCAAGTTCAGCCATATCTATTGCATTGACATTGCCTCCCGGCAGTGTTGCAGTGCTTGTTGCAGCGGCAAATTTATTAGGGTCTGTAACAGCAACACCTATATTTTGGGCAGCATCCTTTGTCCCACTTACCCTGAATATATCCCCTGACTGGGGAGAACCTGTGCCATTTGTAATTACCGCCCTGAGCCCTTCAAAATCAATATTAGCGCCTGATGCGTAACTATTGCCTGTGGATACAATTGTGTCCTCTGTTGTATTGACAATGTTAAAGGAGGAGCTGCCTGTAAATCTGATTTCATAATCATCAAGGGTTAAAGATGAAAGGGTTTGAACAGAGGCGCTTGCAGTTGCCCCGCCTGTATTTGAACTCATGGTGGTAATAGTCGGCGATAGCGCTGTAAAAAAGTTGTTGCCTGTAGAACTGTCAAGCCCATAACCAGCGCTGTGCAGGGCATTAAACTCCTTTGTGATTGATGCTGATAAAATATCAAGCCTTGTTAATGCATCTTGAAAATGAGAATCCCTTGCTTCAATAAGTCCCTTGAGTTTGCCTGAAGATATGTTGTTAGTTATATTGTGGTTTCCAAGCATGACATCATAGTAATTGTTATTACCGGTATCAGGCGATACACTTAATGAAGAAGTGGACCCGCCTGCTACCAAAAGATTACCGCCTGCAGCAAGAATGGTCATCTGTTGACTCTGTGCATCTTCAAGCACTGCTATATCTATCTTGTCTGCAAGTTCTTTTATTAAAGAATCCCTTTCATCCCTTAAATCATTCGCCTCCTGACTTCTTCCTGCCTCTATTTCCTGTATCTTGCCATTTAGAACAGCAATGCGGGATGCAAGACTATTTATCCCTTGCACCTCGCCATTAATCTTTGATTCAAGATTTTCTATCTCATCCCTCACCCTTAAATCAAGGTCATTTATCCTGTTTGTCAGTGTCCCTGCCTTGCCTAAAAGCACTGTCCTTGCAGAATAACTTGATCCATCATTTACCACATCATGGAGTGCATCAAAGAAATCATTTAAGACATCAGCCATGCCTAATCCCTGAGAATCATTGAATATCCCTTCCAATCTTCTCAAGGCATCTTCAAGACCAGAGTATCTTGCTTTTGACTCAGATGCATTAAATATCTGTGTA
>JACRPW010000061.1:0-14645 GCA_016223005.1 Deltaproteobacteria bacterium
TCGAACCGCCGACCTCTACCGTGTCAAGGTAGCGCTCTAACCCCTGAGCTACGCGCCTGAAAAATCTTTATTTTTAATATGTTGATAAATTTAATATACCTCGGATAAACCTGTCAAGGTTTTTCTGTGGTTTGTCTGTGGTTTTTCTGTCAGTTTGTCCGTCAGTTGAACAGGCAACTCAAAAAAAACTATTGACATCGTTTTGATGCTATACTATATTAAAATCAAAATCAATGTTAACCCTATCAGTAAATTCAATCTAACAATTTATCCTTACCAATGTCTTACAATCTTCATAAATTAACAGCCGCAAGATAGTAAAGGAGAAACGGAAACCTTCCATATAAAGAGATTAGTACAAGTAGCGAGTAGCAAATGGTAATTCCTCTGATTTGAACAATAACCCTTAATTTGACTGTATGCAGGATATAAGTCGTTTACCTTGTCCATTCATGGACAGTATAGCCTGATTTACAAGTATATTTTTTCTACAGGAGAACATATGAATTTAAAAGAACTTAAAGAAAAGAAGATAAGCGATCTTACAACGCTTGCCAAACAATATAGCATAGAAGGTGCGACAAGCATGAGGAGGCAGGATTTGATATTTGCACTCCTGCAGTCTCAGGCAGAGCAAAACGGCATGATATACGGTGAGGGTGTTCTGGAGACACTGCCAGATGGTTTTGGCTTTCTTCGGGCACCTGATTATAATTATCTTCCGGGACCCGATGATATATATGTTTCGCCATCACAGATAAGAAGATTTAGTATGAGGACAGGTGATATTGTTTCAGGACAGATAAGACCTCCGAAAGAGGGTGAGCGATATTTTGCCCTTCTAAAGGTAGAAAAGGTAAACTATGAAGACCCTGAGATTGCCCGCGAAAAGATATTATTTGATAACCTAACGCCTTTATATCCGCAGGATAAGATAAAACTTGAAGTGCCTCCAAAAAGTGATTTATCTATGCGCATAATGGATATGTTCACACCGCTTGGCATGGGACAGAGGGGGCTTATTGTCTCTCCTCCAAGGGCAGGTAAAACTGTGCTGTTACAGAAGATTGCAAACAGCATAACAAAAAATCATCCTGAAATAGTCCTGATAGTGCTCTTGATTGATGAAAGACCTGAAGAGGTTACAGATATGCAACGTTCAGTCAAAGGCGAGGTAATATCCTCTACATTTGATGAACCAGCCCAGAGACATATACAGGTTGCAGAAATGGTTATTGAGAAGGCAAAGAGACTTGTAGAACACCAAAGGGATGTAGTGATACTTCTGGATTCCATTACAAGACTCGCAAGGGCCTACAATACAGTTGTCCCGCCCAGTGGAAAGGTTCTTTCAGGAGGTGTTGATTCAAACGCACTCCACAAACCAAAGAGATTTTTTGGCGCTGCAAGAAATATTGAAGAAGGCGGGAGTCTGACAATCCTTGCGACAGCGCTTGTTGAAACAGGCAGCCGTATGGATGAAGTAATATTTGAAGAATTTAAAGGCACAGGAAATATGGAGATTGTCCTTGACAGAAAACTTGCTGACAGGAGGATATTCCCTGCTATAGATTTAAACCGTTCTGGCACAAGAAAAGAGGAACTTCTCTTGGCAAAAGAAGAACTTAACCGTATCTGGATACTTCGCAAAGTCCTGCAGCCATTAAACCCTGTGGAGAGCATGGAGTTTCTTCTGGAGAAGATACAGAATACTGATTCAAATAAGAGTTTTTTAAATTCAATGAGTAAGTAGGGACAAGAACTTTAGCCCGCATTAGCCCGCAACTATCTGCCTTTATCAGAGACAAGGGGAACCATCTTATCTTTAAAATTGATGTCAAGAATACCGAATCTGTTTTAGGAATGACATATGGTGGGTAATAATGATTACAGAAACATTGTAAAACAAATAAAGGAATACCTTTGCTATCTAGAGGATATGGGCATAAGGGAGATACAATATAAGAAGTCAGAAGTCAGAGGTCGGAAGTCGGAAGATTTGACCGAAACTATAGGCACAGGGCTTAATATACGAAACTTGAATATTGAGTCTGGGGTCTTGAGTCTTGAATCTATTAAAGAAGAACTCGGTTACTGCAAAAGGTGCAATCTCTATAAAACTAGGACAAATATCGTTTTTGGAGTTGGAAATCCAAATGCAAAACTTATATTTGTCGGTGAGGGTCCTGGCGAAGATGAAGACCTGCAAGGTGAGCCGTTTGTGGGCAAGGCAGGACAACTTCTCACAAAAATTATTGAGGCAATGGGTTTAAATAGGCAGGATGTTTATATATGCAATGTTGTTAAGTGCAGACCGCCACAGAACAGAAATCCTGAACATGATGAAATATCAGCATGCAAGCCGTTTCTTGAGAAACAGATTGATACAATAAAGCCGCAGATTATCGTTGCACTAGGCAACCATGCTGCTCAAACGATTCTTAATACAGACAGAGGCATAACAAAAATCAGAGGACAGTTTTTTTATTACAGAGATAACATTAAGGTCATGCCGACATATCATCCATCTTACCTTTTGAGAAACGAGAGCAAGAAAAAAGAGGTTTGGGAGGATATGCAGAAGGTCATGGCTGAACTTGGGCTGGAGAAAAAGGCTAAAGATTAAACAATTCTGTTTATCTGTTTCAAAGAAGATGTTGTAAAGAAGATTGCAAAATAAAGTAATCCTTGATATATTCTGAACATGAAAAAAATATTGCTCACCTTTCTTTTCACAATATTTATCCACATCCCTGCATATGCCCAGACCATCCACTACCTGAAGGTTGAAGGCATTGTCAATCCTGTGATGTCTGAATTCATAATCAAGGGGATTGAGAATGCCTCAAAGAAAAAGGCAGAGGCTATTATCATACAACTTGATACCCCCGGCGGGCTTGATTTGTCAATGCGGGACATCACAAAGGCAATACTCTCTTCTGATGTGCCTGTTGTTGTCTATGTTGGCCCGAGCGGGGCAAGGGCTGCGTCAGCAGGCGTATTTATCACATATACAGCCCACATTGCTGCAATGACACCCGGGACAAATATCGGCGCTGCACACCCTGTTGCAATGGGCGGCGAAAAGATGGATGAGACAATGTCAAAAAAGGTTGAAAATGATGCTGTTGCATACATAAAAGGGATTGCAGCAAAAAAACACAGGAACGCAGATTGGGCTGAAAAGGCAGTGAGAGAAAGCGCATCCATCACAGCAGAAGAGGCATTGAAGATAAATGTAATAGAGATTATTGCCCCTGACAGAAATGCGCTCCTTGAGGCGATTGACGGCAGAAAGGTTGAGGTAACATCAGGTGAAAGGATTTTAAAGACAAAGGGCGCAGAGGTTAAAGATATTGAAATGGGTTTGAGATTAAGCATATTAAATGCAATAAGCAATCCCAATGTTGCGTATATCCTGATGATGATAGGTCTTATCGGCATATATTTTGAACTTTCAAATCCCGGCGCAATCCTGCCGGGTGTTGTGGGCGGCATATGCCTGATACTTGCATTCTATGCAATGCAAACCTTATCCGTAAATTATGCAGGCATACTTTTGATAGGTCTTGCTATTTTGTTTTTTATAGCAGAGATAAAGGTTGTGAGTTTCGGACTTTTGACTATTGCAGGGATTGTCGCCTTAACACTTGGTTCTTTGATGCTTTTTGAATCACCGCTTCCATTTATGAAACTATCTGTATGGGTTGTCCTGCCAATAGTCCTTATGTTCACAGCCTTATTCCTTGGCGCTATGTATTACGCTATTAGAATAAGACAGCGGATGCCTGTGAGCGGAAAAGAAGGTCTTATTGGTGTAATAGGCACTGCAAACACAGATATATTAAATGAGGGTAAGGTCTTCATAGAGGGTGAATACTGGGATGCATGGAGCGATGAACCGATAAAGACAGGAGAGAAGATAAAGGTTACAGAGGTGCAGGGCTTAAGGTTAAAGGTAACAAGACAACAGAATTAGGCTGCTGAAAGTTTTTCATTCGGTCTGGAAGTCTTCCTGTCTTCTTCAGATACCTTGCAATACCATAGGCAAAGACAAGCGGTATGTAGAGCAGAAAGAGGCATATTATCTCTTCATTATCATAATTGTTATAGCGGTTGCAAAGAAATTGTAAAAATATTTTATTTATCATTGCACACTCACCCTTAATACCTGCTCTGTAACCGCACCTGTTACTTCCTATCTTGCCTGCATCTCTTTTTCCCTTACCTCAAGTTCCTGATGGAGTTTTTCTGCATTCTTTCTTATATAGTCCCGAACCTTTGCATCAAGTTCTTTGACCCTTTCCAGATTGTTCTTGAACGTCTCCAAATCAAGACGGGCGAGGGAATAAAGTTCCCCTGTAGCAGGGTGCTGCCAGTGGTCAACCACCTCAACACCTGAAAAGGTCATGGCAGTAACTGTCTTTATTGCCTGTTCTACATGCTGTTCTTCTGCTGTAACCTTCACATCACCTGCCATTGTGGATGCAGCATAGTCTTTCATGAGAGATGCTGTATAGAATTGGAAGACCTTTGCAATCTCATTCCTTGCCCTGTTATCAGCTGCGGTCCTCATAAGCGATGCATTCTTGATACCAACAGCAGAACCGATACCATAAAATACCTTGCCCCTTTCACCGCCAAAGGCGCCGCTGCCGTTTACAACCCATTTTGGCGCATTCCAATCCTGGATTGGGGTATCTGCCTTCATCTCTTTGCCGCCACATCCTGAAAGGATAAAGACCCCAATTACTACTAAAAGATAAAGTTTTGTTAGACGCTTCATTTTACCTTCTTTTTGATTTTTAATTCTTTTTGTTCACTGTTTGTCAAAATCGGATTATTTGACATATTCAGCCATGACATAAATCTTTTTTCTTAGCCCTTTGTCTATAACTGATGGAATGAATTTATTCAGGAAGGCAAAGAACCTTTCAGGTCTGCCAATATAGACCTCATTCCTATCCTTTAATACCGCATCAACAACTATAGAGGCAACCTTATCTGGCGCATCAAGGTTCATACCTGTCCTTTCTGCCATTTCAAAAAACTCCTTTGATTGAGAGGTCTTTGTTGCCCTTGGCGCAATATATGTAACCCCAACACCTGTGCCTATTAGTTCCCTTCTAAGCGCCTCTGAAAAACCCCGTATTGCATATTTGCTTGCAGAGTATATGCCGAAGTAAGGAAAGGAAAGACTGCCAAACATGGAACCGATATTTACAACCCTTCCTGTGCCTCTCCTTAACATTCCTGATAATACCGACTGTGTAAGCCTTATAGGTGCGTATACATTAAGCATAATCGTAGTCAGCACTTCCTTATCCGTATGGCTTTTGATAGGTTTGAATACTGTAATACCTGCATTATTGATAAGTATGTCTATGTCGCCAAGTTCCTTCTCTGCCCTTAACACAATATCCTTGAGCCCATCTTCCTTTGTTATATCTGCTGCTATGATGCTTGCCTTGACACCCCTTGCCTTACACTCCAGAGCAATCGGGTTAATAGATTCCTTCCTTACATCTACAAGTGCAATGTTTACACCTTCTCGCGCAAAGGCAAGTGCAATTTTGCTGCCTATGCCGCCGCCTGCACCTGTTATTATTGCATTTCTACCCTTTAATTCCATAGTCCCTCCTTTACCTTTTTAAGTAACTCCTGCCTTTCTTTTGCCATAACCATTGTAGACCAGTAACATCCTGAACAGTCCTTTGCCTCCTTCCACCACTCATCTTTAAATCTTTGGTAATTACCCTTATCTCTAATATCAAAAATTGTAAACATTTGCGCCACCTTGCCCCTTACATTAATACAGTTCATAAGCCCCCCATCAGCATCTATAGTAAGCCGAGGAGGTGCGGATGCATCTTTACATGAGAAACACTTCCAGTTCAGGTCAACACCAAAATCAGGGATGCCTTTTATATAAGACTCTGTTGGAAGGATAGTTGCCCCCTGCCTTTTCATTGCTAAAATCTCCTCTGTTATCCCTTTAAGTCTTTCCCTGTGTTCGTCCATAAGTCTATAGTTCTTATCTGCAATATCTATCTTGTCCCAGTTATCACCCTTACCCCAGATAACAGGGCAGATATTTACCCATATCCCATCATCGCAGAGGCACTTGACCACATCCGCAACATTACTGATATTCGTCCCGGATATAACAATGTTGGCGCACAGGTATGGAACACCCAGAGCCTTTAATCTTTTAAGCATCTTCATGCCTGCACTTGATTTTTTAAGGTCATGCAGTTCATTGTTTTTACCCCCTATAACATCTATGCTTGCCACATAAGCCTTAAGCCCTGCATCCACCATCTCCTTTAGTTTCTTATCATTAAAAACCGAGTTTGAGACAATGGAATACTCCATAGATGTATTGTTCAGGTGTCTTATCAGTTTTCCAAGACCATCCACTACTGTGGGTTCACCGCCTGCTATGTTTATGAACCTGATGCCAAGTCCTTCAAGGATATTAAAGACCTCTATCCACTGGTCTGTACTTAGTTCTTGCGGAAGTTCTGTCTTTATAATCTTGCAGTATTGACACTTAAGGTTGCACTGCCTTGTTAGATATACAGAACTCTCTATAATATCAGTCTCCTGCAGTAATTCTGGTGTTACCCTGAACTTTTCCCATAAGAGGTCAGGTGTGTAATCCTTTGGTGTTAATTTGCCGCATAAGTTTTCCATCACTAATTTTCTCCTCTTCCGTTTATTTGCCTGATTCCTTGCTAATCCTTTCTTTTAATCTCTCTGCCTCTTTTTTATCCCTCAAATCTTCAACTATCTTTTTAGGATTGAGTTCTGCATCAAGGATTATATCTGCCTCTTTAAGAGATTTGTCTATCTTACCTGCATGGTATAAAGATTCTGCATAGAAGAGATGATTGGTAAGGTTTTCCGGACCTGTCCCAACAGCAAGAGAAAGTAATCTAAGCGCCTCTTTCTTGTCAGGCCATGAAAGGATAAGAGGTATGTATGGCGCCTTGAAGTGAAGCCTCCCAAGCGCCCTGTATCCGCCGCCATCAGCATACTTTGGATCTAATGAGATAACCTTCTCTGCAAAACCTCTTATCTTTTCTGCAACCCCCTGTCTTGCTGATGCAATAATGCCGTTTGCCTCCCCCCATCTGCCCCAGCACCCTGACATCTGATAATTTATGGCAACACTGTTAGGGTATCTCTTTATACCGTATTCTCCTATCTTTATTGCCCTGTTTAATATCTCTTTTTGCCTTGCAGGGTCTTTCTCTGCATAGGTTGCATAAAAATACGATGCCTTAAGTATCTTCTCTATCAGTTCCTCTGAAGGTTCACCTGTTTCATACGCCTTCAGATATGAGGATAATGCATTTTCAATCGGCAGGGTATCTGCCCAATCACCATCATTGTTTTCTCCCCTCTGATTAAAAAAGTTGTCCCCCCTTTCTATCCATTCCCTTTGAATTTCAGAGCCATATGATACAGAAGATATGGCAAAAAACATGATAAATACTGTAAGTACCTTAAACTTTAACATTATTGTAATACCTCCTTTCCTTTATAGGTTTCCATTATCTCTTTTCTTTTTAGTCTTCCATCTTGTGTAGCCGTGCCTTTTTCTGCTGTCCAAGGTTCGTTGATAACGGCAATAGATTTTACATGGGCATATTCAGGCAGATTGGATGAAACTGCATGAATCTCCTTAAGCATCTCTTCCAGAATCAAAGGGTGATTTAGCATCTTGTTGCCTCTTGTATTAATATCAAGTCTTACTAACGCATATTTTAACCATAAAGGATTAGGAACAATCAGTGCAGAGGGATAAGGCTTGCCATCTCCATATACCATAACCTGCGTTATTGCCTTGCTTGCGGCTAGTTCCGCCTCTATCCATTCAGGCGAGATATTTCGCCCATTAGACAAAACAAATATATTATCCTTTCTTCCTGTTATATATAAATACCCCTCATTGTCCATGTAACCCATATCCCCTGTAGCCCATGATAATAGTATGGCATTCACAGGTTCATTGGTGTAACCTGCCATGAGTCCATCACCACTTACAAGTATCTCGCCGTCTTTTGCTATTTCTACCCTTGCATGCTCCAGCGGCATACCAACACTGCCTGCCCTGTTAATGCCTTCTCCATTAAGTGATACAACAGATGTACATTCAGAAAGCCCGTAACCCTGATAAAGTGGAATTCCAATTTCTTTACTTTTTTCTATAAGAACATTGGACAAGGGAGCGCCGCCGCAGGCAACAAACCTTAAATTGTGAAATTTGCGAGTGAAATACTTGAACCTTTCCAGACCCTTAATAACAGCATCAAGGATAAATGGAACAACTATAAGAGATGTTGGGTTAAAATCTGAAATAAGTCTTATAATGTTTTCAGGTAGATGGACAAGATTGTTAGGATTGTATCCTAATGGATAAACAATACTTGCACCAACTGTCAGCGGCAGATACAGACCTCCTATTGCCTCAAGGAGTGTAGAAAGCGGCAGTAAAGAAAGGTGTCTGTCATTACTATCTGCCTTTGTTCTTAATATCAGTGAGTTAGTTACTGACTCTATTGCCTTCAGACGAATCATTACCCCTTTCGGACTGCCTGTTGTGCCAGATGTATAGATAATCTTTACGAGCCTGTCGCCTGATACCTTTAACTCACTTACCTGAACATCTGAACCATCTTTCAAAAGAACTTCAAGGGATTGGCTAGATATTATAGTAGGATTTATCTTTAGTGGAAAAGAGCCTTCTAATCTATTAATGAGACATGGTTCAATGATTAATATATCCAGATTTGCATCACTGATTATATGTCTTATCTGTTCCTGTGAGAAAAAGACAGGGAGCGGAACCACAACAGCGCCCTTAAGCATGAGGGCTATATCATAGATTCCCCACAATGGGCTGTTTGTCATAAATAACCCAACCCTTTTCTCTAAGACATGAGGAAGATGTTTCACCACACGCAGGATGGATTCCTTTAATGCCCTGTAAGTAAATGGTAAAATAGATTCTCTATCAGGGCTAACCGAAGACCAGTGTTCTATAGCATTCCACAACTGCACTTTAATGCCTCCTCTTTTTCATATCCTTCCACCTCTGCCAGATTCATACCCCGTATAAACATATCCTTTATCAATATACTCATATCATCAGAAAGACCCATATCTACATTTCCCAGCACATTCTCTATCTCTTTCAAACACATCTTCAGGTCTATAAAGATAACATGAGGCTGCGAATCATAATAGTTACCCCAATCAGCAGCACCCTCTTTAAGTCTATCCCTGTCAGCTTTTTTAATAGTATAAAAAGGTATTTTGAAATTAGAAAATGTATTACTGATGCTCTGGACTGCTGTGCAGACAATAAACCTCTTTCCATTCTGCGTAAGATACCCTGCGAGACCTGCCATCATCAATCTGCAGAGTCCACCCTGTAATACAGCCATTGTTCCCACCTCAACAATCTCCTCCCTTTTTATATCCTCACCTATGCACCCTGATATTTCTTCCTCAACAGGTCTGTCAAGATATTGCTCAAGAAAGAATCTGCCTGATTCATGGGTGTTTATGCCAACACAGGAGAGGACACCGTATCTATTTGATATAAGTGTTAACAGTTCTTTGCAAAAGGTATTTAGATTTGCACCGTATCTCTTTCTATAGACCCTGCGGGCGAACCCTTGCACCAGAGGCATTAACACATCTTCTTTCTTAACCATATCAAGCCTGAGTTCTTTTACACTTATATTACCCAGCCCTGTCATCAGTCTATTCTTCAATTTTATCCTCCTTGAAATTGGTCTTGCCTTTTCTAATTTCAAATCCTGTGCCAAAACTATGGAATAGATTATTAAACTTACGCAATATTATTGGTAGATAGGTTTAACTTATTGATTTACAATGTATTTTTGTGGCAAGGTTTAACTAATAGTAAAGTCAAATGTCTTGAAAAAGCAGGTTGGTTTTTGAATCTTCAGGCAGGTAAATATACAAATATTTGCATACTTATAAAAATCTTTGTATGCTATATACAGCACCCAAAAAATGTATCCCCACGCATTAATATCATCACCTCTTTTAAAGGCACTTTCTTTTCTTTCGCAATCCTTTTGCAGTCTTCATATTCAGGCTGGACATTCACTATCTTACCATCCAATTTAGACACCTTCACATTTATTTTTCCATATCTGGTAGAAACTTTTTTTATTTCTCTTGCAAGGCAATACCTGTCTACAGAATATATCCTTATGCCTATAGATGTTGTTTCTCTAAATATTATCTCAAGGAGTTTATCTTTTTTATCTTCTTCACATAGACAGTTTAAAAGCACAGCAGGTCTGTTCTTTTTCATCTGGATTGGAGTTAAAAATACATCCAATGCGCCTGCCTCAAAAAGTCTTTCCATCACATACTCATAAACCTGCGGATTCATATCATCAATGTTTGTTTCAAGCATGATAAGCCGTGAACCGTGAGCCGTAAGCCGTGAGCCGTGAACATTTTCACCTATAATTACACGCAAGATATTCGGCATTTCTTTAAAATTCTTATCCCCAACCCCATAGCCAGTCTTTAAAATATTCATCTGTGGGATTTCTCCAAAACTATGTGCAAGTGTTTTTATAATAGCAGCGCCTGTCGGCGTAGTAATCTCATCTTTCACATGAGAGGGTTGGGTTGGCACACCTTTTAATATCTCAATTGCTGCAGGTGCTGGCACAGG
Source organism: Deltaproteobacteria bacterium (assembly GCA_016223005.1). Taxonomy (NCBI): domain Bacteria; kingdom Pseudomonadati; phylum Myxococcota; class Myxococcia; species Deltaproteobacteria bacterium. The sequence goes on from JACRPW010000061.1 coordinate 10,733, forward strand.
CATTATGCCGTGTGAAGTTTTAACCATACCGCTGCCTAATGGTATTGGCGATGAATAGACCTCCTCAATACCAAGTTCATTTATGCCAATTGCTGCACCTACTATGTCAATTATTGAATCAACAGCCCCAACCTCATGAAAATGGACATCGTCAATCTTGCAGTTATGAATCTTTGCCTCTGCCTCTGCAAGGGTCTTAAATATTTTAAGACTCAAGTCTTTTACAGGTTTTTTGAGTTTACTTTTTTCAATCAGTTTTTTTATATCAATGTATGTCCGTTTCTCCTGACACCTGACTTCTGACACCTGACACCTGAATTTTGTCCCTGTGATTGAATGCCTCTTGTCCTTTTCTGCAATCAAGGTATAATTCTTTAACGGCAGTTTTTTAAGTTCTCTTTTGAGCGCATTTATATCAAGTCCAATATCAATAAACGCACCAACAGTCATATCCCCGCTTATGCCAGAAAAGCAGTCAAAGTATGCTGTCTTCACTCTATCTATATCTCCGCATGGTGTTAATTTTTATAGTCCGCCATATTATCAATCTCACGTTCAAGAACGGAGGTGTCGGCGTTGGGGTCTTTTTGCTTGGCGGCAAGGATGTGGTCCACGAAGGTGATGAAATATATTCTCCCCAAATTACAAGTTTAACTTTTTCTTTAAATCTTTATGTCCTACCCATTTTTTATTTTTCAATTTTGTTTCTATCGCAGAATAGTAATCTATCCTATCCTCCTCAATCTCTTTCAGTTTAATATACTCCCTATAATCCAATATCACGGCTATGGGTTTATTTTCTTCTTTAATAACCTGTGTCTTAATCATTGATAAACCTCCTGTCTATGTTTGACTTCATAAATTGACATCGTATTCCCATCGTCTTCAAAGATAACCCTATAATTTCCCACCCGCAGTCTTTTCAAATCTTCATATTTGCCTTTTAAGACTTTTATATCAAAACTGCCGGATGGATTTTCCGCATATGCTTCTATTGCTTCTATTATCATCACAGCGCTTTTTCTATCACCCTTTTTAATCCTTGCAATTTGCTTTGATGATTTTTCAGAATATCTAATCTCCATATTACCCTTTCCCCTCCACAATTGCAATCTCATCTTCTGTCAAGCCATAGAGTTTATAGACCATCTGGTCATTTGTTTTTTGTATTTGCAGGCATTGGGAATATGGGAAGTTTTCCTCTATTTATCTTGCAAGTAGTCTTTGATGGTTTTTACAAAATTTACGACCTCAGGGAGCATCTCGTCCACATCTTTTTGTGTAACTTCCGACTGTTCCATATAATCGCCTTTCTGTCTGAGTTCAAATGCCCTATGCAATGTCTTTGACATGCCTTTATCAAATATCCCTGTCTTAATAAATTCCCTGTCAAACAAAGATATTGCGCCAATATGTTTTGATGTGCCAAGATGTTTCTCCTGAAGGAGAGCAAGCACAGCATAAAACATGGAATAATACAAACGGTTCATCACAGCGCGCAGACTCATTTTTTCTTTGAGAAGAACCTTTGCCTCTTCTATGGAATCATCCGCTTGTTTAAGCCTGTGTCCTATTAGCAAAAGCAATTCGTCTGTCATACAGTTACTCCTTCAGCGTAAATACTCTTAATAAAAACAGATTCACGAATCGGGCTGTTTTTTAATCTATCAAGAGTTATTGCAATCGGCATTATGACAATATCTTCAGGAAATCCGGCCTCCCATGCGCAATCGCTTATATATTTTTCTATTTCATGATCAAGATAGTCTACGACAACAAGGACATCAAGGTCTGATTCCTCGGTAGCATCGCCCCTTGCCCTTGAGCCAAAAACCCTGATTTCATGAACCTTTGCTTTCTGTGATACAAGGGATTCAAATTTCTCTATGACTCTAATATCTTTTTTATGCATTGTTTGTCTCCTATGTTTAAATCGCTTTAATTCTACCCCTTCCCCTCCACAATCGCAATTTCATCGTCTGTCAAGCCGTATAATTTATAGACCATTTCGTCAATCTGGCGTTCAAAGGCAGAGGTGTCGGCGTTAGGGTCTTTTTGCTTGGCGGCAAGGATTTGGTCAACGAGGGTGATGAAGGGCTGCATTTAGAGTTTAGATAATGTGTTGCTATGCAACAACTAATTCAACAGGCAATGGTTTATCAATTCCAACAGTCTTGCTGACATAAAGTTTTTCAATGCCAATGGTCTTTCCGCTTTTGTCTTTTTTGAGGATAATACCCTCTCCTGCCTCTTCGCATGTAACTTCATCTTCAGGATTTCCGAACCAAATATCCATAGTATCGGATTCATGGTTGTAATAGACCTTTACTTTGTCCATACTATATTTCCCTCCTTCACCTTATCTGTGGGATAAGAAGTTATTAGAAACCCTTCTATCCCCTATGTGCTTGGCCACCACGCAGTATAGTTTATCAAATTGTTTATAGTAAAGAAAGACATCTTTATCCGTAATACTTTGCCTTATTTCGTCAGGAGATTGCAGGATGGTCTTCACAATATCTTCTTTGTCTTTCATTGTCGGGTGTTTTATAGTTATAAGGTATTCCCAATACTGAACTGTTGTTCTTACATCAACACCAAGAGGCGTATTTACGGAAAAGTATATTTCTGATTCCATTTCTCCCCTCCACAACTGCAATCTCCTGCCTTCTGTTCTGAAAGATAATGCGCCTGCGGCTTTTCCCTTTTGCAAGACAGAAGAATAATGTCTGTCCTGATTTTCATTCAATTTTTATTTTGCTTTTTGATTCATTTTATCTCTTTATCAAGCCTTCTCTTCCATACGCTGATTAAAGGTTGCCAGTCAAGATTGTCTGCCCTTGAAAGGGCAGCAAGATATTCTGTCCTTCCCTGCTTATCCTTTTCATCAGGAACCAACTGCACAGGCGGTAAATTAAGTCTGTAAAGAAGCGTAAAAAGAAGCATTCTAATTACACGGCCATTAAAATCAAGAAAGGGATGAATGTTTAAAAAACGCCCTTCAGCAAAGGCAAGGGTTTCAAGAAGAATATCGCTAACAGGAGGCTTTAGGCCAACAAGCGACAATCTATATTCCAAGTCCTCGCAGTATTGTTTTATCAGGACAGGAACCTCAAAATTGTGAGGGGGATTATATTTGCCGACAACGACATCCCTATCCCTGTATCTGCCTGCCCATGACGGGAAAAGCTCTCCAAAGGCATCTTTATGAAGTTTGCAGATAAGCTCAGGGGTTACTGTTAATTCAGTCGGTTTGCAATCAATGATTTCTGCCATAACCCGCTCCACACCTTTTGCAAGATATGGAGCAAGTTCAGCATAAGATTTAATGCCAAGGCTGGATTCTAAGAACCGTGTGGTTGAGGAATATTCTTCAGTGTCTTCAGATACTCTTTCAACATTTTCAGGCTTACCTTTTCCCCTTCGAATGCCATAGAGGAGCTCACCTGTTCTGGAATGCTTTCCAGATACCTTTTTCTTCTTTCTTCCTGCGTTAGGGTCGTTCTCCAACGCTCCACCATGTTTTTTTGAGTTCCTTGTTTTCTCATTTGATTTCCCTTTTTGATTACCTTTGCTGAAGTTTACCATATAATCCTTATAAAATACAACCGCCGCTAACACTGATTAGCACATTGCGAATATTAATGCACTCATTATGCGCCTGCGGCGTTTCCCTTTTGCAAGACAGATAAAAGCGCCTGTTGTCCTAATTAAAAGCAAATGCCAATGTAAACAACGAATATACGCCATTCTCAAATAATTAGAACCGTCCCATTAAACACGCACTGTTCTGCAAGATAATGAGCCTGCGGCTTTTCTCTATCGCAAGACAGAAGAAAAATGCCTGTGACAATTTCATATTCCCCTTGAAGCAAAAGATTGTCATGTGTGTAGACCAGACCCTCTGACTCCT
>JACRPW010000061.1:14683-15260 GCA_016223005.1 Deltaproteobacteria bacterium
TGTAGACCAGACCCTCTGACTCCTGCCTTTTCAGATAATGTGCCTGTTCCTTTTACTGATTTTGTGTTCCTTGTTTAATATGACAATCTATTCCGTTTTTTTTGCAGAACTTAATAACTGTTAAAGTAAGGCTGTTATAAAATTCTTTATTATATTTGAATTCAGATGATTTAATGTTGTAATTCAACTTGCCGAAGACAATTTTATCTACAAAAGATACAGACTCTAATATTTCTATTAAATCCTGCTTAATCAAGTTTGGCGTAGGATACGGCTCCATGCTCACCCATGTTTTAAAACCTTTTTTATGCAGATATTTAAGCGAGTTGATTCTATCTTTAAATTTAGCAGAATTTGGCTCAAATTCTTCCCTGAATTTTTCATTTAAAGAAACCAATGTAATACCATATTCGTTTTTATTGCTACAACCATTTCTATTACCGAGTTCGCTTGGGAAAACCCCTTTCGTTAATACAGTGCAACGTATATTATTTGTATTGAGCTTGTCGATAATTTTCAAACTCAAATCACACACCTGCTCCTGCTCATACATAAATGGGTCAGTGGAAAAACATAA
>JACRPW010000062.1 GCA_016223005.1 Deltaproteobacteria bacterium
GTTAATCTCTTTAATTGGTTTGGGAGGTTTTTTTGGTTCGATAGCAAGGTATCTCCTGTCGGGCTGGACATATAAATTGTTTGGCACAACCCTCCCGCATGGAACGCTTTTAGTTAATGTAATTGGCTCATTCCTTCTTGGGCTTATAATGGAATTAAGCATAAGAAGCGCTCTTATATCAGATGAACTTCGCATAGCATTTACAATTGGCTTTCTCGGTGCATTCACCACATTTTCCACATTCAGTTATGAGACATACAAACTTCTAGAGGACGGCAGTTTGTTTCTTGCAGGAGCAAATATTGTATTAAATCTTTTTTTATGTCTTTTTGCAGTATGGTTTGGAATAATTCTGGCAAAGATAATTTAATGCAGGAGGTACCATGAAAATCTCAAACCTAAAGGTTTGAGTTACCACATATTGTAACTCAAGGCTTTAGCCTTGATTGCATTATTCATAGGAGGTATATTATGACAAAGATGACAGGCGAGCAAATCCTCATGAGGATATTTATAGGGGAGATGGATACCTACGGCAGACAGCCCTTATACAAGGCAATCATTGATTTACTCAGGGAAGAAAAACTTGCAGGCGCTACAGTATTTAAAGGCATAGCAGGTTTTGGCGCGCACAGCGTTTATCATACAGACCATATCCTTGAACTCTCCCATGATTTGCCAATAGTAATAGAGGTTGTGGATGCACAGGAAAAGATAGACAGCATACTCCCCAGACTTGATGAGATGGTTCAGGAGGGCTTAATTACAATGGAAAAGGTTAAGGTTATAAAATACACATACAAGGGTGAGAAAAAATAATTACTAACGAAAGAAAAATCTTCGGTTTTCAAAAAAATGTCTTTGTCGCAGGTTTAGTAAGCCTTTTCATGGATATATCCTCTGAGATGATATATCCCCTTGTCCCGCTTTTCCTTGCCACTATCCTCGGAACAACAAAGACCACAATAGGCATTATAGAAGGCGTTGCAGAATCTACAGCAAGCATACTCAAGGTCTTTTCCGGATATCTGTCAGACAAATTGGGAAGACGCAAACTTTTGATGGGTCTTGGTTACGGCGTCTCTGTTTTAAGCAGACCTATAATGGGACTATCTGTATCATGGTCACAAGTCCTTGCAGCAAGGTTTATAGACAGGTTAGGCAAAGGCATTAGAACAGCACCACGGGATGCAATAATAGCAGACTCTGTTGAAACTAATAATCTTGGAAAGGCATTTGGATTTCACAGGGCAATGGATACAGTCGGTGCTGTTATAGGACCTGCTATTGCCTTTTTCCTTTTGCTGATATTTTCAAATAACTTTAGACTTATTTTCTGGCTCTCTATGATACCGGGTCTTATAGCAGTTGCCCTGATAATATTCTTTATCACTGAAAAGAGAAAATCCCGGGATGAACTTGCAAAACTCCCAAAACTCACAATCAAAGATTTTGACGGTAATTTCCGTCATTATATGATTGTGATTGCATTATTTTCTATTGGCAATACAAGCGACGCATTCCTGATACTTCGGGCAGAAAATCTTGGTGTGGATAAGGAATATATACCTGTAGTTTATCTCTTATTTAACCTTGTGTACTCCATGTCATCTATGCCGCTTGGTATACTCGCAGACAAAATAGGATTTAGAAAGACGATTATCTTAAGTTTCATCCTTTATGCTGCTGTCTATCTTGGCTTTGGACTGGCAGATTCCGCATATCATGTCCTGTTTCTCTTCTGTATATACGGTGTATTCAAGGGCATGAGCGAAGGGACTCAGAGGGCATATCTTGCAACACTGTCACCGCCTGAAAGAAAGGCAACTGCCTTTGGCATCTATCACATGGTTGTTGGATTTGCCTTACTGCCTGCAAGTATCATTGGCGGATTTTTGTGGGATAGAATTGGACCCCATGCAACATTTTTCTATGGTGCGCTAACAGGTATTTTATCAGCAGTGCTTTTTATTGTTTTGATAAGAAACAGAAGACAACATTAAATGCCTCTCTCTTTTTTGAAGGCAAGTTTCGATTTCATCTCAACAAGGATTCCCCTCACATCACCAAAGAATATCATATCCTTTACAATCCCGCCTGTTGGTATCATCTCCTTTGAGAAAAATGCCTCAACACGACCTGTCTGAGAGCCGAAGAGTTCCTTGTCTATAATAACATCTGCAAGATAGTCAACATCATCAGGGCTGCTGTGGATTCTTCTGTTTTTTTCTTCCTTTGCCGCAATCTTTATATACATTGTCTTTTCGCCATTTTTGGGGAATGTGGTGATATAATATTCCCTGCCTTCCTCAATAGGCCCGTATGTGCCGAACCTGAAATTATAAAAGGCAGCAAGTGGGTCATCATATATTGTATCAGGCAGGATTTCTTCTTCTTTTTCTTCTATGGTCTTATCCTTTTTCCATGACTTCCACGACATGAACCTTTTTTTGTAATCAAGTTTAGTAACAGTGCGACTTGTTCTGCCTCCGATTGTAACGGTCTTGTCAAATATATTCGTTACAAACCTTTTGCCATTATCCGCCTCTTCCATATAGGCAATATAGGTGTCTTTTCTATGCCTTGTTACCCAGCCTATTACGCCTAGGGTCTCTGCCTGAAGGGTTGCAATATATCTGCCGTCATCTTTTCTCTTTAGACTAATATGACCTATTGCAGCCTTATCAAATAACCAGAAGCCTATATCGTATGTAAGTTCTTCTCCATCAAATGCCTCACCAATAGTGGTTTGTGAACTCGTGGGTAAAGGTTTAAGAGGCGGGGCTGTATTAAAAATCCTTTGGGCAGCAAATAATTGCTGTAGTTTCGTGAATGGAAACCAAAGGAGTGCAAAGGCCCCTAAAAAAATAGCAGCAATATTTATTAAAAAGTTTCGCCTGTTCATTTTTAACGTTAAATATACGAAAGATTATTGGTTGACAGCCTTTGGTTTTTCTTTGGCAATCCTGTCCAATATCCCATTTATAAAGGCACTGGACTCCTCTGTGCCGAATTTCTTTCCAAGTTCCACTGCCTCATCTATGGCAACTTTATATGGGATATCTCTACAGTAAAGTATTTCAAATATAGCAAGCCTTAAGATATTTCTGTCAATTATTGCCATACGGTTTAAAGACCAATTCTCTGAATATGCCTCAATAATTACATCAATTTCATCTCTGTATTTTCTAACACCATCTACAAGTTTATGAATATAATCATGTATTGTTTCAGGATAAGATGGTTTTACTTGAAGGGTAAGGGTGTCATAAGTATCGCAGTTTCCCTTCACATCTAATTGATAAAGAACCTGTAGCGCCAGTTCTCTGGCATGTCTTCTGCTGCCCATTTTCTTTAGGGTTAAGGTTTCTCAGGTTCTAGGCTTCAGGTTTCAGGTTTTACTAACACCTGACACCTAACACCTGTTTTTATTTTATTTCCCTTAACAGATTTGCCATTTCTACTGCGGATAGTGCTGCATCCCTGCCTTTATTTCCTGATTTTGTGCCAGCCCTTTCAATTGCCTGTTCTATATTGTCAGAAGTGATTATACCAAATGATACAGGGACCCCTGTGTCAATAGATACCCTTGCAATCCCCTTTGCTGCCTCACTTGCTACATACTCAAAATGAGGTGTTGCTCCACGGATGATTACACCAAGGCATATAACAGCATCGTATTTGCCCTTTTCAATCAGTTTTTTTACAATAACAGGCATTTCAAAAGAACCAGGGACCTTTATTACATCTATATCTTTGTCATCTGCACCGCTGCGGATGAGTGTGTCTACAGCCCCTTCTTTTAATTTCTCTCCGATAAAGTCATTAAATCTGCTTAAAACAATTGCAAACTTTAAACCCTTTGCAGACAGATTGCCTTCTATGACCTTTGGCATAATATCCCCCTTTTTATAATTTATTTATGACCCGTAAAATAGCGATTAAAAACCTCGCTATTGGACAAACCTGCGATTTGGCTGCCATACTTCGTTATCGGCCAATTTTTGTTCCTCACCGTATCGGTGAACATACGGCTCGTCTCAAAAATTGTCCGCTGCCTCGTCTGGCAGCCAACTTGCAGGTTTCCCCAAAAATCAATGTCTATTTTTGGGTATGATGCCGTGTATATTATTTGCACAACAACCATTTTTTGCACTACCTGAAACTATTTCCAGATTTCCAATTATATGACCCATCTTTTCTTTTTTAGTTCTCAAATAGTCAATATTTCTTTCATGTGCATGGACCTCTATTGGAACCCTTTCAATAATCTCCAGTCCATACCCTTCAAGTCCGACAATCTTCTTTGGGTTGTTAGTCATAAGTTTCATCTTTCTTACACCCAAATCAAGGAGTATCTGAGCGCCTATGCCATAATCCCTCAAGTCAGCCTTGAAACCAAGCCTTTCATTTGCCTCCACCGTATCCAGCCCCTTATCCTGAAGGGCATATGCCTTTAATTTGTTTACAAGCCCTATACCCCTGCCTTCCTGATGCATATACAGGACAACTCCCTTGCCTGCCCTTTCTATCATCTTCATTGAACATTTCAATTGGTCCCCGCAGTCGCATCTTTCTGAACCAAATACATCACCGGTAAGACATTCTGAATGCACCCTTACAAGTGTAGGCTCGGAAGGCACTATATCGCCCTTTACAAGTGCAAGATGCTCATGGAAATCAACATCATTTTCATAGGCAATGGCTGTAAATTCACCGCCGTATCGGGTGGGGAGTATAGTAACTGCTGTCCTCCTGACCAGCCTTTCCTTTCTCAACCTGTATTCCACAATATCTGCAACTGTAACAATTTTAAGGTTATATTCTTTTGCAAATACCTCCAAATCAGGCAGCCTTGCCATTGTGCCGTCATCCTTCATGATTTCGCATATAACACCTGCAGGTTTCATGTCCGCAAGTCTTGCCAAGTCTATTGAGCCTTCTGTCTGCCCTGTCCGGACAAGAACACCGCCCTTTCTTCCCCGCAAAGGGAATATATGTCCGGGTCTTGCCAAATCCTCTGGTTTTGCATCATCCTTAATCGCAGTAAGTATTGTCAAAGCCCTGTCATGTGCTGAGATACCGGTAGTTGTCCCCTTTTTTGCATCTATTGATATGGTAAATGCAGTTTTATGAAGCGATGTATTCTCATTGACCATGGGCTGTAAATCCAATTTGTCAGCCGTCTCTTCTGTAATGGCAAGGCATATAAGTCCCCTTGCGTATCTTGCCATGAAGTTTATTGTATCATGGGTTACCTTTTCTGCAGCAATCACTATGTCACCCTCATTCTCTCTGTCTTCATCGTCAACGAGGATAACCATCCTGCCTTCTTTTATATCCCTTATTGCATCTTCAACCCTTTTAATAGCCATATCTTACTCCTTGCCAATGAATCCATGCCTTATTAAAAACTCTGTATCAAGATTACTTGTCCCTAATTTCTTGCCTGTTGTTTCTGTAACTTCCATGTATGGAAGCAAAAGCCTTTCCACATATTTGCCTATGATGTCAGTTTCTATATTTACCCTATTACCTATGGTTTTTATCCCAAGTGTAGTTGCCTTCAGGGTATGGGGTATGATGTGGACAGTAAAACCTATGTCAGTTCTTTCAGCAACTGTCAGGCTTATGCCGTCAACTGCAATTGCCCCCTTTTTTACAACCTGCCTTGCCAGTTCTTCCGGGATACTAAATCCCATGACAGCAGACTCATCGCTAACCCTTTTTTCTGTAATAATACCTGTTGCGTCAACATGCCCTGTAATGATATGACCTCCAATCCTGTCAGACACCTTTAAAGCCTTTTCAAGATTTACAGTCATGCCATTTCTTGCAGATGCGAGTGTTGTAAGTCTTATGGTCTCTTCTGATACATAGGCAGTAAAACCACATTTCCCCTTTTCAATAACTGTACGGCAGGTGCCATCAACTGCAATACTATCGCCAATAACAGCATCATTCATATTGAAATCAAGGTTTACACTAATAGAAATCATGCAGGAGTTTCCCCCTTTTTTAACATCCCTTACTTTTCCTGTAGATTGTATTATTCCTGTAAACATGCTAATTTAAGGTGCCGCTTAAGTTTTCTTCAATAATCTTTAATGCCTTTTCCTGCCATCCCTTTTTTGAACTTATAGAAAGCATTATTGCGGAGATTGCCTTTATCTCCTCTTTTCTGATTTGCGGAACATCAAGGAGGAGCGCCCTTTCTATTATCTCTTCCTGAAGTTTACTGTCAATAAATCCCATCTCCTTTAATCTTATAAGGAAATCCTGTGCATCCTTTGAGAGTCGGGTCTTTTCAAAAGGGGCAAAGACCCTGACAGAGTTATTCATTACTATTGCGTCCCTGTCAATCAATACACTCCTTAACCATGCGATTGCAGTATCAATATCTTCCGATGAATAGCCTTGAAGATTAAGCGACATCTTCCACATCTTTTCACTGCCTATCTCACCCTCCTCAATCAGATATTGAATGAGCATTGAGATAATCTCCCAAACCTTCTTTTGCATTTATTCCCCCTGTCTTCTGTAAAATATCTTGCCCGGCTGCTGCTCTATAAGACCCTTTATCTCCATCTCCAGAAGGAGTGTGCTTATTTCAGCAGGTGATAGATGAGTCCTTTGTATTATTGTATCTATCTGAATGGGCCCTCCATCAAGTAAATCTAATACCTTTGACTCTTCTTTTGAAAGAGAAAGATTGTTGCCACCCTCTTTTTTCCTATTTTCTCTTATTTCATAAAAATCTTCAAGTATATCTTTTACAGACTCTACAAGTTTTGCCCCATCCTTTATAAGTTTGTTAGTCCCCTTGCTCCTGTCAGATGTTATTGCCCCCGGTATGCAGAAGACATCTCTATTGTATTCAAGGGCAAGGCGGGCTGTAATAAGTGAGCCGCTTCTTAAAGATGCCTCTACAACCAGAACGCCCAGAGACAGACCGCTTATTATCCTGTTTCTTAATGGAAAATTGTGCGGCAGCGGAGGTGTGCCTATAGGAAATTCTGATATAACTGCGCCCTTTTCAGCGATTTCTTCAAAGAGTTTTTTATTTTCCCTTGGATATACAATATCTATACCGCAGCCGAGGACGGCAATAGTCCTGCCTTTACCTGATAAAGCGCCCCTGTGGGCTGCGCTGTCAATCCCCCTTGCAAGTCCGCTTACAACTGTAACACCGTACTGTGCCAGTTCCTGTGCTATTTTTTCTGCCACAGTAGTTCCATAATAACTTGGCGCCCTTGTGCCGACTACTGCTATGGCAAGTCTGTCATATTCCTGTATGATGCCCTTTACATAAAGATATTGGGGCGGGTCATTTATAGAAAGGAGATTTTTGGGATATTTGCTGTCACTTATTGTTATAACAGATATACTATGTTTTTTGAGCAGTTCAATTTCTTTATCTATCTTTTCCCATCCATTAAACCTTTTTATCTCCTGTGCTGTCTTGAAATCTGTTACTAAAGAAAGTTCTTCTACAGATGCCTTGAATACATTATATGCACTGCCAAAATTCTGTATAAGGTTTTTATAGACTGACTTTTTTATATTGGGGACATTATTCAGTCCAAGCCAGAACCTTATATCTCCTGACTTAAAAGGTTTACCCATCTATCACTTTTCTTTAAGTCTTACCTTTGCCTTGTCCGCAGCATCGCTTCTTGGGTATCTTTCAGTCAATTTTTTAAAAGATTCCCGTGCCTTATTCTTGTCACCCATCTCCAGATGAGTAAGACCAATCTTGAGCATGGCATCAGGTGCCTTATTTTCATCAGGATAAATCTCTAAAACCTTTTTGAACTCATTGAGTGCCTTTACAAAATCCTTATTTGAATAATATGCCTCTCCTATCCAATAATAGGCATTGTCAGCAAGCGGACTTTTTGGATAGTGCTGTATCATCTTTCTGAATCTGGATATGGCTTCTTCAAGTCTTCTTGCCTTGTAAAGTTCATGAGCCTCGCGATAGAGTATTTCCGCAGCAGGGATGATTTCATCCTTTTGTGATGCAGGGGTTTGAACAGGTTTAGTTTCTTTTACCTTTTGTTCTTCCTTTACTTGTTCAATCTTTGCAGGTTCCTTTTTTATAGTTTCTTCAGGGGTAATCTTTACAACCTTAAGTTCTTCAGGAGGCTTTACAGGTATTGACATTGTTTTTAGTTCGTCAATCTCCTTATCAGCGGTTTTAAGTCCTTCTTCTGTGCTGGATAATCTTTCCTGAAGTGTGGAAACTTTACTATTAAGTTCTTCAACCCTGGTCTTATATTCTGATTCAGACTTATTAAGTTTCCAAATATTTTCCCGCAGGTCATTTATTATCAGTTCACGCCTTTGCATTTCACCGCACCCGGATATAATTGCGAGCATGTATACAACAATTACAGTTCCTATGATATTGTGGATATTAATGTGCTGCATATTACCTCCTGACGAATACGGCTTTTAAGGTTAAAGATTGCCTTAAGACTTAATCCCCTTTTATCTGTTTTGTCAAGAGAAAAACTTTTTCAGATTGACAATATCTATAACCTTCTTTACTATTTAGCCGATACTACTTTTATAGGACAGGGTATGGTATGGAAGGTATCCCGCTTCTTAGAGACATAGTTATTTTATTCGCCGCATCCATTATTGTTCTGGTCATCTTTCACAGGATTGGGCTGCCAACCATTATAGGTTTTCTTGTAACAGGGATTTTGATTGGTCCTTATGGACTTCGGCTTGTAACAAATGTAGAGTCCGTTGAACTATTGGCGCAGATTGGCATTGTCCTCCTCCTTTTTACAATAGGCATGGAATTGTCTATAGCAAGTATAAAGAGGGTTGGCAGGGAGGTAATAGGTGTAGGTAGTTTTCAAATCATCTTTACTGCTGCACTTGTAGTCATAATAGCAAATCTATTAAATATATCTCTTCCTGTATCTATACTACTTGGTTTTGTCATAGCCCATTCCTCTACCGCCATCATATTGAAAATCCTTGATGATAGAGGGGAGATAGATTCCCCTCACGGCAGGCTTGCACTTAGTATCTGCATAGTTCAGGATTTGAGCGTTATCCCGATGGTTATTATTCTGCAGGGTCTGGGCGGCACACAAGATGCGACACTCACTTACATTGTAAAGACCCTTTTATATGCTGTCTTATCCATAATACTTGTTTTGCTTTTGTCTTATATACTTGCTCCAAGGCTTATTCATCAGGTGGTGAAATTGCGCAGCAGAGAGGTCTTTATCCTAACAATACTCTTTGTCTGTCTGGGTATTGCATGGTTTACATCAAGGCTCGGACTTCCTATTGCGCTAGGGGCATTCATTGCAGGGATTGTGATATCTGAATCTGAATACAGCCATCAGATAACAGCAGAAATCCTGCCCTTTAAGGATGTGTTTACGAGTTTATTTTTTATATCAATAGGCATGCTCCTTGAGTTAAACTATTTCATTAGTAATATCCATAAGATATTACCTATTTCTGTTGGTATTATTGTCTTCAAGACCTTTATTATTGTGGCAGCAGGGCAGATATTAAGATACCCGCTTCGCATGATAATAATTGTAGGTTTAGGACTTTCTAATATAGGTGAATTTTCCTTTCTCCTTATGAAGATAGGCGAGACCTATGGGCTCATGAGCAAAGATCTCTATCAAACCCTTCTGGCAAGTTCTATTGTTACAATGGCAGTTACCCCGTTTCTTTTCCAGAAGAGTCAGGAGATTGCCTTAAGTATTGCCAATATTTTTAGAATAAGGGAATCTAAACTCTCTGAACCATCCAGAAAGACAACCCTGACAGACCATGTAATCATAGTGGGATACGGTTTAAATGGTCAGAATCTTGCAAGGGTATTAAAGGATGGGGGTATACATTATATTGTTATGGATATAGATATAAACCGCATAAGAAAGGCTAAAAAAGAGGGACACAGGGCTATATTTGGGGATGCAAGCCATCCTGAGGTAATGAAAAAGGTGGGCATAGGAAATGCGAGGATGGTGGTTGTTGCCATATCAGACCCTGTTACTACCAGAAGGACGGTCAGGATTTCAAGGGACATAAATTCGTCTGTTTATATAATTGTAAGAACCCGCTATACTGAAGAGGTTCAAGAACTTTATAAACTTGGGGCGAATCAGGTGATTGCAGAGGAGTTTGAGACATCTATAGAGATATTTGCACGGGTTTTAAGAGAATATCATATCCCTCAAAATGTTATTCAGAATCAGATAGAACTTGTTCGTCAGCAAGGTTATGCAATGCTGCGGACACCTTCTATAGCAAGGGACAGGATTATGGAACTCTCGTCCATCCTTGCAGCAACGATTTCAGATACATTTTTTGTGCAAGAAGGTTCATATGCTGTGAATAAAACACTGTCTCAGATGGAATTTCGTAAAAGGACAGGGGTTTCTATTATTGCTGTTATCAGAAGACAAAGGGCAAAGGCAAACCCGCCCCCTGACTTTATGATAGAGGCAGGCGATATTCTGGTAATGCTCGGAAGTCATGCAGAAATGGAGAGTGCGGTTAATTTGCTAAAGGGAGGTATCTGATGTTTCAAGACAATAGTTTATATTCCCTGTCAGAGATGGTAAATGAAATCCCTGTTATGCCGCTGGTTGCAGAAAAGGTTATTCGTTTAATGGATAACCCTAATACTACAGAATCACAGATTCAGGCGGTTATAGAATTGGACCCGTCTTTAGCCTTGAGGCTCCTGCGGATTTCAAACTCTGCATTCTATGGCTACAGGGGACAGATAAAGAATATATCCCAGTCAATAATGGTTCTGGGTTTCAGGATTATAAAAAGTATAGTCTTTAGCGCATCTCTGCGGGGTATATATAAAAGGTTTGGCATGACAGAGAAGCTTCTATGGGAACATTCTATCCTTGCAGGCATTTCTTCAAGGGGCATTGCAGAGATGGCAAAATTCCCTGATATTGAAGATGCCTATATGTTGGGTCTCTTGCACAATGTGGGCGCAGTTATTATGAATAATGAAAGGCCTGATGAATTCAAGAAGGTTATGCATAGGTTTTCAATGGGAAACATATCCCTGCTTCAAGCAGAAAAAGAGGTGTTTGGATTCACGCATAAAGATGTTGGGGTACTGGTTGTTAAAAAATGGAACTTTCCTGAGATTTATGAAAAAATAATTCTTTATCAGGATACCCCAGAATTTTTTATAAAAGACGATCCATACCTTTATAAACTCACATCAATAGTATATCTGTCAGATATATTGTGCTATAAATCAGGCATAGGTTTTGGTTATAAGATGCCCAGCGGGTTTGACCTGTCATTTGATAAGACGCTCAATGGTATTGGGCTTTCTGAAGATGGTATATTTGAACTCATGAAAAGGGTTAATCAGATTTATCAGGAAGAAAAAGACTGGTAGCAATTACAGTTTTTGTTAACATCTGCCGATAAAATAAATATGGTTGATGAGATTGCAAAGATAATGGGAAATCTTATCCAGATAGCACAGACTGGCAAGGTGGATAAGGTAAAAGAGGTTACCCCAAGACCTGAGGAAGGCAGGAATATGCCGTCGCCTTTTAGTGAAATCGCCCTTTCTACACACAGAGAAAAAGGCAAGGGGCAGGAGAAAAAGAAGAATATTAGAAGCAGTAGTAATCTCAAACAGATTGACGAAGGCGGCGAAGACGAAAGAAAGATAGATGTGGTCATCTAACTATCCTTAAAATGCCCTTGCACACGGTAAAATTTGCCTATAAGTAAAGAACTTGCTAATAGTTTGGTTTATAATTTCCCTGTCTTTTAAAAATAGTTCATACCCCAGCCCTTACAACCTCCTGTTTTTAAATGGTTTCTATGTCAAATTAATACATTTAAAGAAATTGGCATATCTATTGCTTTATAAATTAGGCAGGAGGTTACCTATGAATAGAGGGATATATGTTGCTGCGGTTGGCGCTATTAATGCTGCAAGAAGTAGTGATGTTATTGCCAATAATTTGGCAGGCAGCAGTGTTGTAGGTTTTAAGAAAGATACACCTATATTTAGTATATATCAGGCTGATTCAAACCCTGCTCTTTACAGGGCTGCCAGTATGACCCCTGAAAGGGTATTTGTCAATATAAGTAGTGGAAATATCTATACAGATTTTGAGCAGGGACTAATCAGTAAGACAGGCAATCCACTTGACTTTGCAATCAGTGGGAATGG
Organism: Deltaproteobacteria bacterium; assembly: GCA_016223005.1. Lineage (NCBI taxonomy): Bacteria > Pseudomonadati > Myxococcota > Myxococcia > Deltaproteobacteria bacterium. The sequence goes on from JACRPW010000062.1 coordinate 12,212, forward strand.
TTTTTTTGTCATAGCAACCCCTGATGGTGAGAGATATGCCAAGAGGGGTGATTTTGTAATAGATAAGGATGGCAGATTAAAAACAAAGGATGGTAACAATGTATTAGGTGAAAATGGCGTCATAACATTGACACAGGGTGGAGTGTCTGTTGCTGAAGATGGGACAATTAGTGTAGGCGGCAACAGGATTGATGATATTGCAGACAGTGTAATAAAACTTACAAGTTAGGATTAGGAGGTAGATATGTCAAACAGATTTAACTACAGACTGTTGGAGATTGCTACAAGAGATGAAAATGCCTTCTTACAAATAGTGAAAGAAGAAAGTATGGAGATACCCGGTTCTGTGAGGATGTTTTTGACAGATAAGATTAGAAATGCGGTTTCAGTGCTGGAAGATAACAACAGAACAAGGCTGAAGATATTGAATGCCCTTGAGATTGTTGGACTATAAATAAAAGAGGAGGGATGTATGTTAAGGTCATTATGGATAGCATCAACAGGTATGGAGGCACAGCAGTTACATATTGATATGATTTCCAATAACCTTGCTAATGTGAATACCGTTGGTTTCAAAAGGAACCGTGCTGATTTTGAAGATCTTTTGTATCAGGATATGAAGATTCCGGGTGCAGCATCTTCTCCTACAACACAGATTCCTACAGGGATTCAGATTGGGTTAGGTGTTCGGCCTGTGGCAACCCAGAAAATCTTTACAATGGGCAACTTTCAAAAGACAGGCAATACTCTGGATATGGCTGTTGAAGGTGACGGTTTTTTTCAGATAACCACGCCTGGTGGAAATACTGCATATACAAGGGACGGCACATTCAAATTAAATAAGGACGGGAATATTGTAACATCTGACGGGCATCTACTTGATCCAGCCATTACAATACCAGCAGATGCAACCAGTATAACCGTGAGTTCAGACGGCATAGTATCGGTAAGCAGGGCAGGTTCTTCTGCGACTGAAGAGGTTGGTAATATTGAACTTACAAGGTTTATTAACCCTGCAGGGCTTAAGGCAATAGGCAGGAACCTGTTTATAAGAACCGACTCATCAGGCGACCCGCAGACAGGTGTTCCTGGTGAGAGCGGACTCGGCACAATTACACAGGGTTTTCTGGAGATGAGTAATGTGAGTGTTGTAGAAGAGATGGTGAATATGATTGTGGCACAAAGGGCTTATGAGATAAATTCCAAATCAATACAGACAGCGGATGATATGCTGCAGATAGCAAATAACCTTAAGAGGTAGTTAAAATGAATTACAAATTACAAATTACAAATTATAAATTTTTATTCATAATTTATCTTGCGGGTGGTTTTCTATGCCCTGTAAATGCCTTTGCAGTTGAAGATAAAAAAGAATTTGCAGTAGTTGCGGCGGTAGAACCCCTTGGTTTAGACCATATTATTAAAGAAGGGGATGTTAAGGTAACTCATATTAAGTATAGAGATGATAGGGACATGACTGAACTGCGTGATGTAATCGGCAGAAAGGTTAAAAGGCCTATTGGTGCAAATAATGTTATAAAAAAAGATTATCTGCAGGAAGGTGTAAGTATGGCTGTTAAAAAGGGCGATACTGTTATACTGATTGCAGAAAAGGATAATGTGAGGGTTTCTACAAAAGGAAAACTAAAGGAAGACGGCGGTCTGGGGTCTGTTGTAAGGGTTGAAAATATATCATCAGGCAAGATACTGAGCGGTAAGATTATAGAGCCCGGTATTGTAAAGATAGATTTTTGATTAAGGGGAATTATTGTGAAAATAATGTCTGGTTTTTTATTTGTTATTGCTGTTTATGGGTGTGCTGCACCAACCTATGAAAAGGTGGATTTAAGGTCTGTCCCAATCCATAGAGATATATCTGTAGAAAAGAGCCGAGGCTCTATCTGGACAGGGGAGAATTCACGGAATAGATTTTTTGCAGATTTCAGGGCAAGGGATGTCGGAGATATGGTTACAATCACAATTGTTGAAAAGACAGCGGCAAAGGGGGAGGCAACCACATCTACCGGCAGAACAACCAGTGAGGATGCCTCTGTTACAGACCTTTTTGGTATGCCTCTTAACTTTAAGATGGAAAACTTTATGGAACTGGGCAAGTCCTTTAGCCCAACAGTAAAAGGAGGTCATACAAATAAGTTGGATGGCAGCGGTACTACAGAGAGGAAAGGGGAAATCACAGCCACCATATCAGCAAGGGTTATAGAAATTCTCCCAAACGGTAATCTATACATAGAAGGCAGAAAAGAGACCACTGTTAATAATGAAAAACAGCATATTATTATTTCAGGTATTGCAAGACCTGAAGATATATCATCTACTAATGCAATCTCTTCAGATGTCATATCTGATTTAAGACTGGAACTTTCTGGTTATGGTGTCCTTGCAGATAAACAAAGCCCTGGGTGGCTGACAAGGATATTGGATAATATATGGCCATTTTAAAAACAGTAAACAGTAAACAGTATGCAGTATGCAGTATGCAGAAAGCAAAAAAGTTTCATGTTTTTACTTCCTACTCCTTACTCTTTACTGCTTACTGTTTTCTACTTACCCCTTACTCCTTACTCCTTACTGTAGAACCTGCCCATGCAGCAAGGATAAAAGAGGTTGCAAATTTTGAAGGGATAAGGTCTAACCCGCTTATCGGGTATGGACTTGTGGTAGGACTTGATGGGACAGGTGACAAAAGCGGGACAGAGTTTACAGTCCAGAGCCTTGTGAATATGCTTAACAGATTTGGCATAAAGGTAAGTCCATCTGCTGTCAAGGTCAAAAATGTTGCTGCTGTGATTGTAACAGCAGAAATGTCTCCTGTCAAAAGGGCAGGGGACAGGATAGATATTATTCTTTCTTCTATAGGTGACGCAAAGAGTTTGCAGGGTGGAACGCTTTTATTTACACCTCTTCGCGGGGCTGACAATAGCATATATGTAGTTGCTCAAGGTCCTGTGTCTACAGGCGGTTTTATAGGCGGCGGTGAGGCAGGGACATCTGTACAGAAGAATCATAGTGTGGTGGGAAGGGTGCCGGGGGGAGGATTTATTGAAAAAGAGATACCCATTCAATTAAGCGATGACCTGTCTTTGATTTTGAGCCAGCCTGACTTTACCACATCAAATAAGATTGCACAGAAGATAAATAATACATTAGGCACAGGGATAGCAATGCCGCTGGATGGGACAAAAATCAAACTTAAAATACCTGATGAGTATAAAACAACAGGGCGGTTCGTAGAATTCCTGTCAAGGGTTGAAGGTCTGGATGTGCCTGTGGATGCTGTTTCAAGGGTTATTGTAAATGAGAGGACAGGGACTATTGTTATAGGTGAAAATGTCAGGCTCTCCACAATTGCGGTGTCTCACGGGAATCTGAGTGTAGAAATCAAGACCAAACAGGTGGTATCTCAGCCGCCTCCATTTAGTTCTGGCTCTACTGTAACTGTGCCTGAGGAGGAGGTTACTATAAAAGAGGAAAAGGCAAGGCTTATACTCCTTGAGCATGGTGCAACACTTGGAGATGTTGTGAGGGCATTGAATGCAATCGGTGTAACCCCAAGGGACCTTATATCAATCTTGCAGGCAATCAAGGCATCAGGGGCCCTTCAGTCAGAACTGGAAATTATATGATAAACAGGGTAGATGTCCATAATGGACTTAATACTATTCCAACTGAAACCAAAGACAGAGAACTTGATAAGGCTGCCTCTGAATTTGAGTCAGTTTTTATCTATTATATGTTAAAGACGATGCGGGAGAGTGTGATGAAGGCAGATCTTTTCGGAGATAATAAGGCAGAGGAGATGTATAGGGGCATGCTGGATGAAGAGATTTCAAAGGTTATTGCAAAGGCAGGCGGAATAGGATTAAAGGATACAATTATTAAGGGGATGAACATGGGGACAGATTTAAAATCTATCCCCACTATACAAAATAATGTAGAGTTGCAAAAAAAGGATGGGGTAGGGGATAAAACTGATTCAGAAAAGGTGTTGCATACAAATAATGCGAGTATGTATCAGAAAATGGATGACAAGGTCTTTAATATGCCGCTCAAAGGGGAGATAAGTTCCATTTATGGCATAAGAAAAGACCCGTTTGTGGGTGAAGAACGATTTCATCGCGGCATTGATATAGCGGCACAAGAGGGGACATCAGTGCATCCTGCTATGGATGGTGTAGTGATATTCAGCGGTGAGAAGGAAGGTTATGGAAATATAGTTGAGATAAGGCATGATAATGGATACCTTACCCGTTATGCCCATAATCAGAAGAATATGGTGAAAGAAGGCGACAGGGTAACAACCTCTGATATAATAGCAGCAGTTGGTAAGACAGGGAGGGCAACGGGGCCGCACCTTCATTTTGAGGTAAGGATAGAGGGATTTGCTGTAAATCCTATAAATATGATAAATTTTGGTTAAAGTTTTGACAGGATTTACCGATATAAAGGTAGACTCCTTATAAAAATATGTCGGTTTTATGACAATAATCTTATAAAGAGAAAAAATCCTGGAGGTGTGAACATGAGGATTACAGATAAAAGTGCATTGGTAGAATTGGCAGGTTATCTCAAAGGGACCGATAATATATCCCAAAGACATGATGCCAATCTCAAAGACATATCTAAAGATAAGGCGGATAAGGTTGAGTTATCCCAGAGGTCTAAAGAGATTCGGAAGGCAAGAGAGGTAGTAGAGGCATCTCCGGATATAAGGGCAGAAAAGGTTGATAGTATAAAGAAGGCAGTAGAAAATAATGCCTATAATATCAAAGGCGAAGAGATTGCACGGAGTATAATAAAAAGGTCACTCATAGATACCGTGTTGTAAAAAAGGCGAGAAAGGCGAAAGGCGGGAAAGGGGACTGTCCCCTTAAGAGAAGGTTATGGTAAATAGACTCATTGACATATTAGAGCAGGAGGTTACATCTTACATTGAACTCATAACCCTGCTTCAGGATGAAAAGAGACTTCTCGCCAACAGAAGGAATGATGAACTGTATCAACTTGTCGGGAGGATAGAAAGTCTGGCATTTAAAATAAGGGGGTTGGAAGATGTGTGTAACAACATTGCAGAGCAACTTTTAGTCTCATATAATCTGCCGGACAAGGATATTAAAAAGGTAAATCTGTCAAGAGTTATAGAGATTATAGGAGTGCCGCACAATGAATTATTAAAAGGTCTTCAGTCAAAACTCCTTGCACTTGTAGAAGGTGTAAAGGAACTTAATCAGGAGAATAGGGTTATCATAAACCGCGGCATTGAAAATATAAATACAGCCATTATGTTTTTAAAGGATTTTTCTGCCTTTGAGACCTACAAGCCAACAGGTAAGATGAATAGTTCATACTCCATGGGTGTATAAATATGGGACTTACCAGCATTTTGAATATAGGTAAGACAGCCCTTCTGGCAAGTCAGTCTGCCATACAAACCACAGCGCATAACATCTCCAATATAAACACACCGGGCTATACACGGCAGAAGGTTAATATATCAGCAGGTGAGCCTGTCCTCATCAGCGGCAAGTATATCGGGACAGGTGTAAATGTGGCAGATGTGGAGAGGGTTTATGACCGTTTTCTTAATACACATATATTTAATGCATCTGAGTCA
>JACRPW010000063.1 GCA_016223005.1 Deltaproteobacteria bacterium
ATTGGCCTTATTATCTGAGGATTCTGCATCCACTCCACAAGCCATTCTTTTTTAAACTTACTGCCCGCGAACCACAAGTCCGGCCCCTTTTTCTTTAACTTATCTTCAAAGGTCTTTTCTGTGGCAGGACCTGCTGTCTGATGACAGTCCCCGCACTTTTTCCCTGCAAAAATCTTTTTCCCATCATCAGCACCTGCGTCTGCCATATCTGCATAAATACCTATGATGGAGATGGTGAGGAGTGATACACATGCCTTACGAACAAATCTCAAGATATCCATTTTTGTAAATTCTCTCCTTTCTTAAAAAGAATTTTTATTTGAAAAAGATATACCTGACGGATATAACTTTGTCAAGGGTTTTGTTGACAACAGAAAATAAATCCCCTTTTCTGCCCGTCCCCTTTTCTACCCTATCTACCTCTTATCTCATTGTTGACTGTTTTTACCCTAATACCACCTTTATCTTATTAACAACCTCCGTCTTATCTACCAGAAATGAACCTGTCTCTTTTCTGAGTTTTATTTCAACCATATTATTTTCAAGGTTCTTGCTGCCTATTGTAATCCTTACAGGTATGCCTATTAAGTCAGCGTCTTTGAATTTTACCCCTGCCCTTTCATCCCTGTCATCCATTAAGACTTCAAAATCTGCTTCTTGCAAATCGTTATAAATATCTTCTGCAACATCCATAATCACCTTATCTTTCACATTCACAGGTATTATATAAGCATGGAATGGCACTATTGGCACAGGCCAGATTATGCCGTCTTTGTCGTGATTCTGTTCAATTGCGGCAGCAGCAGTCCTTCCTATGCCAATGCCATAACACCCCATTATAAACGGCTTTTCTTTGCCGTTTTCATCAAGGAATGTTGCGTTCATTGCCTCGCTGTATTTTGTGCCGAGTTTAAATATATGTCCGACCTCAATGCCCCGCATTATTTCAAGCGTCCCATCGCATCTTGGACAATTGTCCCCTGAAACTACATTTCGTAAGTCAGCAAATATATCTACCTTAAAGTCCCTGTCCAGATTTACATTTATAAGATGTGCATCCTTTTCATTGGCGCCTGTTACAGCATTTACAATCCCTTGAATGCTGTAATCAGCGATGAGCCTGCATTTAAGCCCTATTGGTCCTGCAAAACCTGATGGCGCATTTGTTACATCCCTTACAGTTTTATCATCAGCAAGTTTAACCCAATCAGCATTAACAACCCTTTTCAGTTTCGCCTCATTGATTTCATAATCACCCCTTAACATGACAGCAAAACCCCCTTGACTACTGTCATAAATCAATGTCTTTATAATCGCCTGCGGAGATACATTAAGAAACCTGCTCACCTCTTCCACTGACTTCATATTTGGTGTGGCTACTTTTTCTAAAGGTTTTTTACTCTCCTGACTCCTGACTCCTGACTCCTGACCCTTCGCTTCCGCCTTCTCCACATTCGCTGCATATCTGCACTTATTGCAACTTGCAATTGCATCCTCGCCTGTATCTGCCAACACCATAAACTCATGTGAAAAACTGCCGCCTATCTGTCCTGTGTCTGCCTCTACTGCCTTAAACTTAAGCCCGCACCTTTCAAATATCCTTGAATATGTTTCATGCATATTTTTATATTCTCTTTCAGCATCCTCATCTGTTGCGTGAAATGAATATGCATCCTTCATAATAAATTCCCTTCCTCGCATAAGTCCGAATCTTGGCCTTATCTCATCCCTGAACTTTGTCTGTATCTGATAGAGGTTTAAAGGCATCTGCCTGTAAGAACGGACATCCCGCCGCACTATATCTGTTATAACCTCTTCGTGTGTTGGACCAAGACAAAATGCCCTGTCGTGCCTGTCCTTAAACCTCAAAAGTTCTCTGCCATATACATCCCACCTCTTGCTCTCCTGCCATAGTTCAGACGGCACAACCATCGGCATCAGAACCTCTAAAGCCCCTGCCCTGTTCATCTCCTCCCGCACAATATCTTCCACCTTTTTTATAACCCTTATACCAAGTGGCAGAAAATTATAAATCCCAGATGCAACCTTCCTTATCATGCCCGCCCTTAACATCAATTGGTGGCTTATGACCTCTGCGTCCTTAGGCGCCTCTTTTATTGTCGGTATAAGCATCTTTGTAAATCGCATAGATTCTCCTGATTATATTAAATGCTTATGCCCCTCTTTTTTTTAAATATCTTTTTTGCCTTGAATGACATGCCACTTATTGTGGGATGGATGTCTTTGTCTGTTTCTCAAGACAGGCATAGGCGTTATGGTTATGTATTGATTCCCAGTTTTCAGCCTCAACAGTAAAATATGTAACCTCGTTAAGTTCATTTAATTTTGCCGCTACATCTCTTACCACATCCTCTACAAATTTAGGATTATTATACGCATGCTCCGTAACATATTTCTCATCATACCTCTTGAGTATTGAATAAACAGGGCTGGATGCTGATTTTTCAACAATATCTATTATATCCTCTATCCACACAAAATTCTTAAACCTGACCCTTACCTTTACCATACCCCTCTGATTGTGCGCCCCCCTTTTGCTGATCTCTTTTGAACATGGACAGAGGGTTGTTACAGGCACAATTACCTCAAGGATGAAATCCTTTTTTTCACCCAATGACCCTGAAAACCTGCACCTATATTCCATAATTCCCTTTGCCCGTGAAACAGGCGCCTTCTTTTCTATAAAATATGGGAACTCTACCTCAAGATGGGCTGTTCTGGCATCAAATCTCTTTTTCATATTCTTAAGTATTACAGGGAAATTCTTTACCGTTATTTCTCCATGATATTCGTTCAATATCTCTATAAACCTGCTCATGTGTGTGCCCTTAAAGTGGTGAGGGAGGTCAACATACATATTCACGCTTGCTATTGTGTGCTGGAACTTATTTTTTTTATCCAACACCACAATAGGGTAATGTATCTCTTTGACACCAACCTTATCTATGTCAATATTCCTGTAATCAGGCTGGTTCTGTATATCCTTTAATTTAATCTTCATAATACGTTGCCGCTGCCCTTTCAGATTCCCATACCTTTACCATACTGACCCTGATATTTTCATTGTTACTCACCTTTGATAGTTCTTTAAATATATATTGTGCCAGATTTTCAGACGAAGGATTTTGTGTGTCAAATGGCGGAATTTCATTCAGATGAACATGGTCAAACCCCTTCAAGACATCTAAAGTTCTCTGCTTTAAAATCTTAAAATCCAATGCAATGCCAATACTGTCAAGTTCATTTGCAGTGATACTTACCTCCACCTTCCAGTTATGTCCATGCAGTTTTTCGCACTCGCCGTTATAATTCCTTAAATTATGGGCGGCTGCAAATTCTGATAGTATTGTAAGTCTATACATATATTTGTAACTTACCATAACAGACATGCATACTCAAGATGTTGTTGAAAGATGTTGTTGAAAGGAAAATTAATGCGAACTTTATTCTATTATGTTATATATAGCACTAATGGACTACCGTTTTTTGACAAAAAAAGGGTTAAGTTCCTTTGTAGACAATATCTTAAAAGATTTTAAGGTCTATGGTCCTGTAAAGAAAGATGGTTTTTCTGTATATGAAAAGATTTCTGCCTCAAAAGAACTAAACCTCTTGCATATCCCTTCTCATCTTTCTCCCAAAAAGTATCTCCTGCCCCACAAGGAAACACTCTTAAGATTCAGATTAGGCGAAGAACATGAGGCTGAACAGGATATCTTTGCAGAAGAACAGATACTGTTTGGTATCCATCCATGCGATATACATGCAATAAAACTTACGGACAGGGTTTTTGCCTATGGCACCCCAGATGCCAACTATCTCAAAAGGCGGGAGAAAACTATAATTATAGGTTCAGAGTGCATGCCTGATAAATTTTGTTTCTGCAAAAGCGTCAATACCTCTAATATTGAAAGCGGCTTTGACCTTTTTCTGCATGAGATAAAAAGAGGTTATCTTATAAGAATAGGGACAGACAAGGGAAAGGAACTACTTTTAAAATATACAAAAATACGCAAGGCGACTCTTAAGGAAATATCAAAACTTGCTGATTTTAAAAATAAAAAAGAGCAGTCATTTTCAATTAAACTAGATATAGACCCATCTCATTTGCCATTACTCTACGCAGGCAGCTATAATAGTCCTATATGGGAAAGGATTGGCAATATCTGTTATGGGTGCGGTTCATGTAATCTTGTTTGTCCAACCTGTTACTGTTTTGATGTCAGGGACGAGGTGTCTAGTAACCTGAAAAGCGGAGAACGGTATCGGGTATGGGATGGATGCCTATTGGAAGATTTTGCAAAGGTATCAGGCGGGCATAATTTTAGAAAAACAAAGGCAGAGAGATTAAGGCATAGGTTTAACAGAAAATCCCAATATCAGGCAGATAAGTTTGGCGGACTTTTTTGCGTTGGGTGCGGCAGGTGCAGCAGGGCATGCCTTGTAAATATAAATATTGCTGAAATAACTAATGAACTTGTCAAAGAACAGGAAGGGGACAGGAAATCATAAAACATGGAATCTGCGTATCTGCCAAGACCGGCAAGGATTGAAAGAATTACAAGGTTAACTGAGAAGGAAAGACTTTTCAGAATACTCCTTGATGACGGCAAACCACTTGGACATGAGCCGGGACAGTTTATTATGCTTTCAATACTTGGAGTGGGTGAGGCACCTATCTCTGTATCATCTTCTTCTAACAAGAAGAATGAATTTGAAATATGTGTAAGGGCTGTCGGCAGTCTAACAAATGTCCTTCACTCATTGCCTAAAGGAAGCAGGATTGGAATAAGGGGTCCATATGGAAAGAGATTTCCTGTTGAGGAAATGGCTGCAAAGGATTTACTCTTTATCGCAGGCGGCATAGGGATTGTTCCGCTTCGCGGACTCATAAAGACTGTGCTTATGAAAAGGCATCTATATGGAAAGATAATACTTTTATACGGTGTTAAATCACCGGAAGAGATATTATTTAAAGACGAACTTATTGAATGGGCTAATCAACCTGATTTTGACTTAAGGATTACAGTTGACAAACCGCATCCTGACTGGAAAGGGCATACAGGTGTTGTAACCACATTCCTGCCTGAACTTAAAATTGAGGAAGATAAGACAGTGGCAGTTATAGTTGGTCCCCATGTAATGTATAAATATATAATCA
>JACRPW010000064.1 GCA_016223005.1 Deltaproteobacteria bacterium
CCATTCAACTTGTGGACAAAATCTTCTCCATGTTCTTCAAAGAGATGAACAATAACCTCTGTATCAGAATGGTCTGTATAAAATTTATGCCCTTTTTTTTCTAAATCCTCTCTTAATTCCTTGTAATTATATATCTCCCCATTAAAGATAATCCAAAGGGCATTATCCTCATTATGGACAGGCTGATGCCCTGTAGCAACATCAATGATGGAGAGCCGTCTCATGCCTAGATTTATGCTTCCGTCAGAATAAAAACCATCTTCATCAGGTCCGCGATGCAGGATGGAGTCTGTCATTCTTTTGAGGGAAGTTTTATCTGGTTTACCTGTAAATCCGCAGATGCCGCACATAAAAAACTCCAGGCTATAGGCTATGGGCGATAGGCGATAGATGAAAATCTAAATGCTATGAACATCTTGATTTGATAAGTGCCCCAAGCATTCTCCCTATCTCCTTACAATCACTATCCAAAGATTCAAAAACATCTTTTCCAATATACCCAACTTCGAGTGCAATCTGTAGTTGAGTGCGCAATTCAGCGAGTGAGCCTTTGGCTATATAAAAGAATCTGATAGATTCTTTGTCGGTATTGCGTTCGTCTCCTTCCGCAATATTGCTTGGAATGCTGACAGCGCATCTTCTTATTTGATCTCGAAGCCCAAAATCTTTTCCAAGAGATCCTTCATTTGAAATTTTATAAATTCGGACTGCCAATTCTTTGGCTTTTTGCCAGACTACCAACCCCTGAAATCCATCCTTTCCCATAACCTATTGTCCATCTCCTCTTCACTGTCGTATTTCCCATTGCCCATAGCCTATTACCTATTGCCTATGTCTTATAATAATCTGACCTTGCAGACTGCCAGTCCTTACAGTTTCTGCAGTTTTCAGGCAGGTCGTCAAATCTTCCTGATGTGTGCAAATATCTTAGTTCTTTGAGTTTCCCGTTCCATATCTCATCTGTTTATATCCATTTCCACAAACTGGACAAAAACCTTTGGGTTTGAGGCATGAAGTTCCTTTTTTAGAGAGAGCAGATTAATCACATTTTTTACTGTTTTGTCGTAATTTCCGCCTACCCTGAGCTTTGCGTAGGTCTCGGGTTTAAATGCGTCTATGCCTACATAAATAGCGTCTAGCCCGCATTTTATCAAATCAGTTGCTGCCTCTTTATCAAGAAGATTTGCATTTGAGTTTATGACCACATCTGTCAGCCCCTTTTCCTTTGCATATGCAATCATGTCAAAGATAGTGGGTTTTCTTTTTTTTAGTATCAATGCCTCGCCAAAAAATACATCCCATACCCTTACATTTTTGTCTGTTTCAGCGATTTCATCAATGATATTTGTATACAGTTTCCACGGCATAATGCCTTTCTTTCTTTTCATATCTGGATGAACACACATGGAGCATATAAGATTACAAAAACTGATTGTATCTATTAAAACTACTTTGGGGAAATCCGCAGCCTCTTCCAGTCTTTTATCTGCAAGCTGCTGGTTAAAAATTTCTTCTTCGTTCATTTTGACTTCCTCTCTATAATTTACTGTCTATATTTACCAGTGCAAGGTGTTCTGTTTTATAAAGAACATCATAATCATTAAGCATACCCTTATCAGATAGTATAACATAATGAATATCATAGCGTTTTGCAAGGGTAACAAGGTCTTGAGAGGATTTTTTTGCTGTACTTATCTCGCCAAGCCTTTTGACCCACTCTTCAGCAAGATGTGGATAGGAATAATAGAATGCAGGTCCATCCTTTTTACATACAAAAACAGCCCTCTCTGATACGAGTCTGAATGTCAGGGAGTCTGTCATAAACACTGTGTCTTTTGCTGTATTCTCGTTTGCCCACTTTGCCATCTGTGCCATTTCCGTATTTACGGACGGCTTATATCTAATATAAGTGCGATAGGTATGTCTTAGAGATGAAAACACTACAAGTACTACAAGCAAGGTTAGCACAGCCTTTTTGTAAGGTTTTAATGCTTTTATGTCAACCCCTCTCAAGACGAGGGCAAATAACAAATACACATAAAATCCCAAAAATCTCGTTGCCCTGATCTGATTACCAAAAAGTGAAGAGAGATTCAATGCTGAAAATATATACTGCCCTGCCAGAACACCGCCTATGCCTACCATGAATGCTGCGATACCAAAGTATGTCCACAATCTTGTTTTCCTGTCCCAAATAAAAGACTCTGAGAAGATTATCAAGATAGTGATAAGAACAAGGTAATTCTTAATTTCACTTGCAAGTATATATAAGAGCATAACAATGTTTAAAGCAATAAACAATTTTACGGTTAGTTTATTCTCTCTTTTCAGTCTGAAGAGCACAATGAATATGAGGGGCGAGATTATAAGAACTGCCGTAATTATATGAAGCATCTGCTGCGGAATAAATGTCAATGTATGAAATGGATAAAACAGGTAGGAAATGCCCGTCTTAAATATTTCATTCAGGGACCCCTGCGGAACATTTACAATATCGGCCGTTTTCAACTGGGCGATAACAAAATAAATAGCGCCTGCGAGCATTACGACCCCATAACCGCATACATATGCAATATTTTTCAGGTTAAAAGGCTTATAAAAGAGAAGGACAAGTATAAAGATTTCGGTAAGGAATAAGCCTGAAGGCGGATGAATATTTGACAGCAGTCCGATAATAAAAAAAACGATAAAAAGTCTTGGCGGCATATCTATCCACTTGTAAAACATGAGGGCTACAAAAGGAAAAAAAGCAGTAAAAACAGTCCGTGCAGTGATCATCTGTATAGGTCCGATTCCAAAATATTCGCCTGCAATTGGTACGGACAAAGGCATGGATGAAACAACAGCAAGGATGACTGGAAGCCATTTTTTATTGATAATCTCTTTAAACAGCAGATATGCGCCTATAAGATAAATAAAGTTGAGCGGAAAAACAAAAAACTTGTATCCTGCATTAAGGTTTCCTGTTGTTTTATAGGCGAAGCCAAGATAATTGAGATACAACGGTATATATGAATCTGCCACATCATGTTGATAGAGAAGGTCTTTCTGATAGAGATCCGGTTTTAAGTGTTTGACGGCATGGGTTAATACATATTGCTGATCGCTATTAAGGTCTTCAACATCCCTGACTGAAGCAGCTGTCACCCATATCAGAGAAATAATAAGAAAAATTAACAGTATAATGATATTGTCTTTTTTAGGGAATCTCATAAAATCGCTGCAAAGGTCTGAGCGATAAATTTTATATTCTTTCTGCTTAATTTTGGATAGAGTGGGAGAGATATTGTTCTGTTTCCAATATCCTCGGCTACAGGGAAATCACCCTCTTTATAGCCATAGGTCCGGCGATAGTATTCTAAAAGATGGATCGCACGGTAATTTACAGCAACCCCTATACCGTTGTCCTGTATCTGCCACAATATGGAATCTCTCCTGTCAGGGGCAACGAGCGCTGTAAACAAGTGCCTTGCATGTACAGAATCAGGCATATCTTTAAGTAGTCTTATCCCCTTGACAGACGAAAGTCTGTCAACATAGTACGACCACAATTGCTCTCTTTTTTCATGAAGCTCGTCTATTTTTTGCAACTGTCCGATAAGCAAAGACGCATGTATGTTGTCCATATTGTATTTCCAGCCAAGCACGGGCATATCCCAGTGTCTGTATTTTTTTGTATATCTGTCAGCAGCTGATTTGTCAATGCCATGTGTCCGCATCATCTTCAGCAAATCGGATTTCTCGTTGTTATTTGTTGAAATTGCTCCCCCTTCTCCTGATGTAATATTCTTGGTTGCATAGAAACTAAAGCAAGCGGCATCACCAAGTTGCCCTACTCTTATATCATTACGACTTCCTTCAATACAATGTGCTGCGTCCTCTATAACAACAAGGTTGTACTTATCGGCTATTTGACTTATACTTTTCATGTCACACATCTGTCCGTACAGATGGACAGGCATTATTGCCTTTGTCCTTTCAGTAATTGCATCCTCTATTAATTCGGCATTGATATTTCCAGTGTCTTCCTCCACATCAACAAAGACGGGTTTTGCGCCTGCATGAATCACCGAATTTGATGTTGCACAGAAACTTAAAGGTGTAGTGATTACCTCATCGCCAGTGCCTATATCCCACGCGAGGAGGGCAAGATGAAGCGCAGCGGTACAGCTTGTTAATCCAATCGTATTGTTTATTGAAAGATATGAGGAAAACTTTTTTTCAAACTCATAAACCTCATCTCCTGTGGTAAGGAAGATGGATTTTAGGACATCGGATGCCCTTTTTATATCTTTTGAGGTTATATTGTGCTGGTAAAACTCTATTTTTTTCATTTTTTTAGTCCATGCAAACTTTTCATTATATCAGAATACTCCTTTGCGTATCTCTTAACGCTGTATTTCTCTTCTACCGTTGCTCGCCCTTTTAGCCCCATCTGTATCCGCAACTCCGGATTTTCAATAATCTGCTCTAAACACCTTTCCCATTCTTCAATATTCGTTGCCAGAAAACCGTTTTCACCATGTCGGATAAACTCTGCATTTATGCCTACTGGAGAGGCAACAACAGGCACTCCTGCCCCCATGTATTGCAGTATCTTATAGCCGCATTTGCCCCTTGCCCACAGGGAGTCGTCAAGGGGCATTATGCCTATATCAAGGCTTTTTAAATCCCCTATCTCATCTTCAATCTGCCATTTTTTGCATTCCACATTAACCCCGTCCATCTGAAGGGCTTCATTGGAGATAATCTTCAAGACAACATGAGGATGCCTCTTGCAAATCTCTCTTAATGCAGGCTCAAGGGCTTTCAGGTATTTGAGGTTGCCGGATACCCCTATCCATCCGATTACTACCTTGTCCTTTTCTCCTGAGTAGTCCTTTAGGCTGTATTTCTTTGTGTCTATGGGTGTAGGAAGGACAAAAACATTGGGACAGTTCGGTGTCGCAAACTCTGCCAGAAACCTGTTTCCTGCGACCACTGCCCTGCAGTATTTGATTGTCCTCAAAAACTTTATTATATCCTTGCCTGTCAGCGGTCTGTCATGCTCAAGTTCGTGAAACATAACCGCATCGTCAAAATCAAATATTATGTTTGGATTGAGGTGTCTCATTAAAGTCAGTTCAATCCCCTTGAATGAGGTCTTTTTCTGGATAATAACTGTGTCGTATTTCCGTGTCTTTAGAAATAACCTTAATCTTTCAATTGCCCCTGACGGGATGGGGATGAATTCGGTCTCTATGCCGTGTTTTAGAAATTCATCATGGCAGGCAGTAAACCTCACCCTGCTTGAAGGGGGCTGCCTTTTTGTGAGGAGAACCAATGTTTTTATTGTCTTTCCCATATCTCTTCGTATTTGGCTATCAGGTTCTGTTCATACCGCTGCCATGTATAAGGCTCTATATTCAGTCGTGCCTGTCTGCCCATCTCTTTGCCTGCATCAGGGTTATTATAGAGAAATAAAATCTTCTCTTTCATCGCTTCCACATCCCTTATGTTGACAAGATAGCCGTCAATACCGTCTGTTACAAGAGAGCCAGCATTAGGTGTGGTAATAACAGGCAGTCCGCATGCCATTGCCTCGTAGGTAACCTTGGCGCTGCCCTCGTCAAGGGTGGGGAAGACAAAGACAGAGGCGCTGTTATAAAGTTCCACAGGATTTTTCACAAAACCAGTAATTCTTATATTCTTTACCCCCTTATACCTCTGGAGAAATGATTTTATCTCGTCATGAACCGATCCCACAAGCATAAGTTCAGCATCCATTAGGTTGAGTTGCCTCCATGCCTCAAGGAGATAGGGGATGCCCTTTCTTATGTTCAGCATGCCGACAAATACCGCCCTGAAGATGTCCTTCTTTTTTTCTGATGGTCTGTAATAGTCCATATCAGCAGCCCGTGGTATTATCACTATCTTCTGTTCAGGAAATCCATATTCAAGGAATGTATCCTTTGCAAATTGTGCCGGGACAAAGACATAATCAGCCTCTTCAAACTCCTCCAACGCCGCTGTCTCTTCCCTGTGCCAATGGTCGTATTTTTTGAGGATAATCCTTCCCTCTGGGTGCCTTTTCAGCCCCCATCGTTCATATTCCTCATCTAACACCCTTTTGCTGTAAAGGGGATGGCAGTAGCCCCTTTCAACAATTGTAATTGCGCCCTGTTTCTTAGCCTCTCTTGCAGAGCGCAGGCATTCATGTGTCCAGCCGTGGAATATATGGCAGCCATGTCCCTTTATATATCTTGAAGCATTATAATCAAGCCACATCCTCTTCATGGAATAATAATACCTTGAGGAGAGAGAGGAGAAAACCTTTGTGGGCTGAAACCATACATTCTTTATAAGGGAGGTTGGGACTGCACCCTGACTGTTGCCATAGACGATAACCTTTTTAAGATACCCTGCCCTGTAAATAGCATTGACTGCGTGGTTGACTACATTGGCAATGCCCACACCCCCAAGTCTTGCTGCCGCTGAATAGATTATCTCCATAGGGCTACCGTATATTGTCTTTCAGCCATTTCCATGTTCGCTCCACCGCATCTTCCATATCAAACTGCGGAAACCACCCTATCTTTTCCCTGATAAGTGAGATATCAAGGATATTTAACGGCACATCCACCCTACGTGCCTCTGTGTAAATGACCTCCTGCCGTATATTTGTAACCCTGTGGATAATGTCTAGGATATCATTTAAAGAATATCCCATGCCGCTTCCCACATTGAATATCCGCTCATCCGTAGCAGCAGGACGATAATCAAGAATTCTAACCATTGCATCTGCAAGGTCGCCAATGTAGAGAAAATCCCTCACTACACTGCCGTCGCCCCAGATGTTAATGGGCATTCTTTTGATTAAATGACCGAGGAATACGCTAATAGCCCCCTGTTCTCCAAAGGGGTTCTGGTATTCCCCAAATGGATTGGACGGTCTGATGACAACATAATCCAGACCGTGCAGATGATTATACATCATCAGGTATTTCTCCACACAGAGTTTTGTTATACCATATGAGCATATCGGGTCTGTGGGATGTCCCTCCGCAACCGGGACTGTTTTTGGTATGCCGTAAACAGTTCCACCTGAGGAGATAAAGACAATCTTTTTCACATTATTTTTTATACAGGCATTGAGTATCCTGATGCTCATGGGGATATTTGATGCGGCATCATATTCCGGGTTGTCTCCGGATGTCTTTGGGATAGTAGTCCATGCAAGGTGATAGACCACATCTATGCCCTTAAACACCTGATTGTCATCGGTGAGGCTGCACAGGTCAACGGTTGTAAACGGGATGTTCTGTATTGCAGGAGGCATCATGTCCACTACAAGCGGCTCAATACCTTTAGCCTGCAATGCCTCTGTCAGATGATGACCAATAAAACCGCTTCCCCCCAATAAAAGCGCCTTCATCTAAATTAACCCCTTCCCTTTCAGCAAGGAGATATACAGCCTTTCAATCTTTTCAATATGCTGTTTTAGGCTGAAATGTTCCTCAACCCTTTGCCTTGCGGCAGCGGACATTTTTTTTCTCAAAACCCTGTCTGCATATAGCCTTTCAATGGCTGATGCCATTGTCCCAGCGTCTGCAGGCGGGATAAGGAACCCCTCAATGCCATCAACAATTGCCTCTTTGTTCCCTGATACTGCAGTGGCAACCACAGGGCAGCCCATTGCCATTGCCTCAACGAGGGCATTGGAAAAGCCTTCCTGAATACTTGGCAGCACAAAGACATTAAAGGCAGAGAGGATTTCAGGAATATCCCTTCTCAATCCCAAGAAATGCACTATCCCCTCAACCCCTGCATCTTTCGCATGCCGCATAATCTCCTTCTCGCCCTTTCCGGTCCCGACCATCACTGCCTTTAAGGGAAATCTGTCTTTCAGTCCTGCAATTGCATCAAAGAGATACCTGTGTCCCTTTTCATGAGACAGCCTTCCCACATATCCTATCACAAACACATCCGGTTCTATATTAAGCCTTTTCTTTGCATCTTCTTTAGAAAGTTTAGGAGTGAAGTATTCCGTGTCAACACCGTTGTAGATAGTCTCAACCTTTTCAGGGGGAATCTTATACCACTGCACTACATGATTCTTAACCTCGTTACTCACTGCAATATGTCTGTCTGTAAATTTGCTGATGAGGTGTCCCACGAACTGACGCTTCAGCCTGTTCTTCTGAAAGATAGTATGCTCATGGCTTATTAAAATAGGCACGTCTGTCAGTCTCGCAGCAACCCTTGAATAGACACTTGGATAATAACTGGAGCCGTGGACTATGTGAGGTCGCTCCTCTCTGAAAACATCGGCAAGCCTTTTCACTATCATGAAAAAGGAAAGAGGTCCTCTTTTTAAGCCTAAATTTATAACCCTAAAACCCGCATTTTCAATCTCCCTGCCGATGGCACCGGTGTTTTCAATAGCGAGGGCAATGGGTTCAAAGACTTCTTTGTTCAACCCATTAAAGAGGTTCAGTATCATCTGCTGGACACCGCCCTGATTTAAGCCCACAACAACCCGGATGATTTTGATATTACTTGATGGTTTGGTAAACATATTGGACTAAAAACTTTACTTTACAACAAGACCAGATTTTTCTAACGCAACAACCATTAAATCTTCAACGTCTTCTCATCATCTTTGCAGGGACACCTGCCCAGACAGTATATTCAGGGACATCTTTTGTAACAACGCTGCCGGCGCCTATGACGCTGCCCTCGCCTATGGTCACTCCGGGAAGTATTATTGATCCTATCCCTATGTCGCAGCCATCCTTTATTATTACAGGGGCGAATTTTAAGGGATATGCGACTATCGGTTTTTTTTCGGAATCAAAATCGTGAACAGAGGTAAGTATTTTTACATGGGGTCCTATGCCTGTATGAGAACCTATCCTTATTTTACCTGCTCCGTGTAAAAAGCAGTTCTGCCCTATCCATGTGTTTTCACCTAATATAATTTCACCTTTATGGTAAGCATTTATAAATGTGTTATGCCCTATATAAAGAGAGTCTCCTATCTCAATATTCTCTGGATTGAATATTCTGACACCGGGCTCAATAATGACATTCTTTCCGATTTTCCTGAAGAGTTTTTTGATAGGTCTGCCTGCTCCCAGATGTCTTCTGTTTTTATTTGATTTAGAATTTATGTGAGACATGTGATTGTTTCTCTGACGGCTTTAATAAGTCTTTCAATCTCTTCATCGGTCATTTGAGGATACAATGGTACAGCAACGGTCTGCCTGAATGCCTTTGCTGCATTGGGTAAATCTTGCTCTTTATAAGGATACAATTGATGTAGGTATTTCTCCATGTGAATGGCATATGTTCCTATCGTGGCTTCAATTCCCATTTGCTTGAGTCCCTGAATGAACAAATCTCTATCAATGGATTTATCTAATATTATTGCATAGGTTTGATATGTATGGAATGCCCATGAAGGTTCGGAGGGCAAAATAAATCCCTTTACACCTGAAAGTCCGTCAGTTAGATTCTTTGCAATATCTCGTCTTCTTTCTATTATCCATTTGATCTTTTTCATCTGAGAGAGTCCTATGGCTGCATTGATATCGCTCATACGGTAATTAAACCCGGGTTCTGAAAAATAGAACCTGTTGTCCATCCTTATACCGCCGTGCTGTCTCAGTCCCCTTACCCTCTCTCCAATCTCATGATTATTGGTTATAACCATACCGCCTTCTCCGGTTGTGATAATCTTCCTTGGATGGAAACTGAAGCAGCCAATATCTCCGATGGTTCCACATTGTTTCCCATTATAAAGGCTTCCAAGGGCACAGGCAGCGTCTTCAACCACATGTATCCCCTTTTCAGAGGCTATTTCCATAAGTGCATACATGTCCGCTGACAGTCCAAAGAGGTGAACAGGCATTATTGCCTTTGTCTTAGGTGTAATTCCTGCCTTCAGACTTTCTATGGAGATATTGAAGGTATGTAAGTCTATATCAACAAGCACAGGCACTGCACCCTGCTGGATAACCACATTAACCGTAGCCGGGAATGTGAAAGAAGGCACAATTACTTCATCTCCCTTGCCTATATTCAAGGCGACCATTGACAGGTGAAGTGCGGTGGTTGCCGATGTGGTTGCTATGGCATATCTTGCACCTGTGTATTCAGCTACAGCATTTTCAAATTCTGCGACCACTGGTCCCATGGTTAAATAACCAGAGGTTAGGACTTTTTTAATAGCCTCCAATTCATTTTCATCAATAACCGGAACTGACAGTCTCATCTGTTATTCTTTTCTTTATACCACTTTATTGTATTTTCAAGACCATCTATTAATGTGGTCTTTGGTTCAAAGTTTATCAACTGTTTTGCCTTTGTAATATCAGCCAGGTGACGGCGCACATCACCGGGCCGCGGCGGATGATATTCTATCGGCAAATCTTCAACATCCATTATCTGCAGTATCGTGCTTACCAGTTCATTTACGGAGGTCTCTTTACCGCTCGCTATGTTTATCTCCTCTCCCTTTGAATATTCTGTCTTTAGTGCGAAATCAATGGCAGCATTTACAGTATCCTTTGCGAATATAAAGTCCCTTGTCTGCATTCCATTGCCAAATATGAAAATCGGGTTTCTTTTCAATGCCCTATTGATAATTATGGGAATTATACCCGCATATATGGTGTCGTTCTGCCTTGGTCCATAGTTGTTGAACGGTCTTACTGTTACCGCATCTATGCCGAAGGTTTCCATATAGGAAAAGACAACGGCGTCCCCTGCCATCTTGCTTGCAGCATAAGGTGTTGACGGCTCCATGGGATGTTCTTCGTTCATAGGGACTATCTTGGCGCTCCCATATACCTCGGAAGATGAAAAATTTATAAGACGTCTTATCTGCCTGTTTCTTGCCATTTCGCATACAGCAGTGGTCATGGCGATATTCCTATCTACTGTCTCCTTGGGATGTACCAGACTGGCAGGCAGTGGTATAACAGCCATATGGAAGGCTATGTCAAAGTGTTTATCTCTCAGCGCCAGCAGATCGTCAACAGCAAGGTCCATTTTATAAAACTCAATATCAGAATTCCTTTGTCGTGCATTGTCTAAGTTTGAAAGCCTTCCAAGTGAAAGGTCATCTATAACCACTATAGAAGAATAACCGCGCTCTATCAGCGCATCCACAAGATGACTGCCTATAAAGCCGGCGCCGCCTGTTACAAGAATTGTCTTTTGATCATTATTCATCGTGTTTCCTTTGATGCGCAGAATCCACTATCGCAATGGGTATTGATATTTCGCTATTGCAACTATTGCATTTAAATACGGCGCTATCGCATTTTCTCTCAAACTCATTCAGTTTTGAGCCGCATATGCAAACAAAGCCTTGTATCTTTGCAGGATTGCCTGCTATTATGCAGAAATCATGGACGTTCTTTGTTACCACCGAACCTGCCGCTATCATAGAGTAATTGCCTATATTGATCCCGCATACGAGGGTGGCGTTGGCGCCTATAGATGCCCCTTTCTTAATGTGAGTCTGCCTAATATTCCAGTTTTTGGAAAATGCCCTAGGATATGGGTCATTGGTAAAGGTTACATTCGGACCTATAAAAACATCGTCCTCTATACTGACCCCTTTATAAATGGATACACCGTTCTGGATTTTAACACCATTTCCTATTACTACAGAGGTATCAATGAAACAGTCCTTGCCAACCGTGCAGTTTGATCCTATTGTTGAGCCTTCCCTCACATGGGCAAAATGCCATATCCTTGTATTATCTCCTATCTTTGCATTGGATTCTATAATTGCGGTTTCGTGTGCAAAATATTTTTTTTCTTTCATTTAGTTCTCTTTGGCGGAAAAAGTAAGATACTCATATTTTTACTGTAAATATGAGGACGCTGTCAACTATTTTCTCTGTAAATCTGCTTCATAACTTTCAAAAGTATAGTGTAAAATCTTTCCTCTAAATTAAGAAAAAGGATAGAATCCTCCCTGAAGGGAGGATAAGACGATTACTGTAAAAGGAAAATTATACCATCTGACCATTCTTGTTTGTCAGGTCATTGTGGATGGTCTATAAAACTCAAAGAAATTCAAAGAAATTATAGTCGCTAATGAACTTATAACGAGGTATAATACAGCACATTTAAGATTGTCCCAAAAATAGACATTGATTTTTGGGATTGTTGTCGCCATTTGCGAGGGTTGGTAAGTTGGATATAGCACTTATAAGAAAAAGTTATACCCCTTATGGAGGAGGAGAGGTCTTTCTCTCGCGATTTACAAAAGAACTTGTCAGAAAAGGACATATCTGCCATATATTTGCAAACAAGTGGGATGATGGAAAGTCAGAAGTCAGGGGCCTGCCCCCGAATGTATCTATCGGGGGTCAGAGGTCAGAGGTCGGAAATCAAAACCCAAATATCATATTCCATCAAGTAAAGACATTTGGGCCGTCGTTTTTGCGAATATTGTCGTTTGCGGTCAACTCATACTTTGCTGTCAAGAAGGCGCAACTTGATGTTATTGTAAGTTTCGACAGAACCTTATATCAAGACATTTGCAGGGCAGGGGACGGCTGTCATAGAGAATGGCTCATACATAGAGAAAAGGCATGGGGCATGGGGCATGGGGCATGGGTCAGAAGAACAATAAGAAAAGTTATAACTTGTTTGAATCCACTTCATTTTACACTCCTTTATCTGGAAAAAAAACTTTTTAATAGCAAAAAACTGAAATTTGTCATTGCAAACTCAAACCGCGGCAAGGAGGAGATAATAAGGCATTATAAATTGCCTGAAGAAAAGATTTGCGTTATATACAACGGCATTGATATAAAGAAATTTGACCTGAAAGGAAAAGATGAATCAAGGCGCGCTTTTAGAAAAAGGTTTAATATATCAGATGGTGCAATTATCTTGCTTTTTGTCGGCTCGGGTTTTGAAAGAAAGGGGCTTGGATTTCTTATAAAGGCGTTTGGGCTGCTGAAGGTTAATGGATATGACAATATAAAACTGCTTGTTGTTGGAAAAGGGAATATAAAAAAATATTTTAACCTTGCGCTAGAATCTGGAATAGAAAAAGATATAATCTTTACAGGGCCTTTAAAAAGTGTAATAGACTGCTACTATGCAGGCGATGTGTTCTGCCTTCCGTCTATTTACGAACCTTTCAGCAATGCCTGTCTTGAGGCAATGGCAGCAGGGCTTCCTGTTGTAACATCAAGGATAAACGGCGCATCAGAGATACTTGCAGATAAAGAAGACGGGATGATAATTGAAGACCCTGCAAATCCCGAAGAGATTGCTGAAAAGATAATACCCCTTCTTGATATTGATAAAAGGAATAAAATGGGTGTCCAGGCAAGAAAAAAGGCGGAAGATTATACAATAGAAAAAAATGTTGAGGGATTTTTAAAACTCATAAACATGACGGGGGTTAAATGAAAAAACTCTTAAACTTAAAAAAAGCCGTTTCTATATTAAATAATTTTAAAAGGAAGCGCATCCTTGTGATTGGAGACCTTATGCTTGACCACTTTATATGGGGCAAGGTGTCCAGAATATCCCCTGAGGCGCCTGTGCCTGTGGTTAAGGTGACATCAGAAAATATGATGCTGGGCGGTGCTGCAAATGTAGCAAATAATATAAACTCCCTTGATGGGAGTGTCTTTTTATGCGGGGTTATAGGCGATGATGAGGCAGGCAGGTCTTTTGTCAGGGAACTGAATAAGAAGGGCATGATGGCAGATGGTTTGATTATTGACAGGACGAGGCCAACAATTATAAAGACAAGAATAATTGCCCATCATCAGCAGGTTGTTAGGTTTGACAGGGAGAATGATGAATACCTTAATCTTGATACAACGAATAGGATACTGGACTATGTAAAAAATAGGATAAAGAAGGTTGATGCAATGGTGATTTCTGATTATGCCAAAGGTATTGTTTCACGAGAACTGATAGAGGAACTTGTTGGTATTGCCCGACAAAATAAAAAGGTGATAGCAGTCGACCCAAAGGTCAGCCATTTTGATTTTTATAAAGATGTGACAGTTATAACACCGAATAATGATGAGGCATCAAGGGCATCAGGGATTGATATTAAGGATGATGTTAGTCTGCTTCGGGCAGGTGAAGTCCTCCTTAACAGACTTGGGAGTGATGCTATACTGATAACAAGGGGAGAGCATGGCATGAGTTTGTTTGAAAAAGACGGCAGCATAACCCATATACCCACTGTTGCAAAAGAGGTATATGATGTTACAGGCGCAGGTGATACTGTTATAGGTTCCCTTGTCCTTGTCCTTGCTGCAGACGCTACTCTCAAAGAGGCAGCAGTTATAGCAAACTATGCAGCAGGCATTGTTGTGGGTAAGATTGGCACTGCAACGGTTACACCAGAAGAGTTGAAGGGTGCGTTAAAAGAGGGTTTGAAAATATAATACAACCGTAGTATGCCGATTTATCGGCGTTTTCCCGCTGGTTCAATCTTGAGGAGCAGAAATAGGTCAGGCATCTTGCCTGACATTTTATTGCATGGTTGATAGGTTGTTTGACTATATGGACTTTCTTAAAAACTTAAATCCCAAACAGATTGAGGCTGTAAAAACAATAGACGGCGCTGTCCTTATCCTTGCAGGCGCAGGCAGCGGCAAGACAAGGGCTTTAACTTGCAGGATTGCCTATCTAATCAAGGAAAAAGGGGTAAAGCCTCACCAAATCCTTGCGGTTACATTTACAAATAAGGCTGCGCAGGAAATGAAGGAGCGTCTTGAAAAGATACTCGGCCATGCAGGGCAAGGACTTTGGCTCGGCACATTTCATTCCACAGGGCTTCGCATATTAAGGCAGGATGGCGGGCATATTGGCTATGATTCAAATTTTATTGTTTATGATGATAATGATCAGTTGTCTTTAGTAAAACTTTGTATGGCAGAACTGGGCATCAGTGAGAAGTCTGTTAGTCCAAGGGCTGTCCTTTCTCATATAAATCAGGCAAAAAATGAGGTTGTATCTGCCAAAGACTATGGGCTTTCCGCAAAAGACTTCTTTACCCGAAGGACATCATCTATTTACAGTCTCTATCAGGATAAACTCCATTCCAACAGGGCATTGGACTTTGGCGACTTGATATGCGAGCCAATAAAACTATTTAATCAGGCACAAGATGTTTTAAGGAAATATCAGGACAGGTTTAGATATATACTGGTTGATGAGTATCAGGACACAAACCGCGCCCAGTATATCTTAATCAATCTTATAGCCCAAAAGCACAAGAACCTCTGTGTTGTAGGGGATGAAGACCAGTCCATCTATGGCTGGAGGGGTGCTGATATAAGAAACATACTGGATTTTGAAAAGGATTATCCTGATGTGAAAATAATAAAACTTGAACAGAACTACCGTTCAACAAAAAATATCCTCCTTGCTGCAAATTCAGTAGTAGAAAAGAATGTGAACAGGATTGGCAAAACACTCTGGACAAAAAATCTGCAAGGCGACTTGCCTGTATTTCAGATGGCAAGGGACGAACACCATGAGGTTGTGATTACAGCAGCAAGGATTGTAAATCTTATGCAGATAAGCGGATACAGGCACATGGATTTTGCCATATTCTATCGCACCAATGCCCAGTCCCGAATCTTTGAAGAACACTTTATAAGGAGCGGAATGCCTTATACCATTGTGGGCGGCTTAAGGTTTTATGACAGGCGTGAGATAAAGGACAGTCTTGCATATTTACGGGTTCTGGCAAATCCTGATGATTCACTTTCTTTGATGCGGATAATAAACACGCCGCCAAGAGGCATCGGCAAGACAACCCTTGATAAGATTGCAGGTCTTGCAGCAGAAAAGGGTGTTTCTATTTTTGAATGCCTGAAGTTACTTCCAGATAATTCAGATGCTGTGCATACAATAAAGGTAGTCACCCTTCAAAAACTGACAGGGTTTGTGTCTTTGCTCCAGCGGTTTAAGGGACTACTTAGCAAAACATCCATGCATGAGGCAGCAAAAGGTCTTCTTGAAGAGAGCGGCTATATCAAGATGTGGGAGGAAGAGGAGACAGACGAGGCAAAAGACAGGATTGAGAATATTCATGAACTCATATCTGCTATGAAGGATTTTGAAATGACAAGACAGGGTGCGCCCCTTTCTGATTTTTTAGACCATGTGGCGCTCATAAGCGATATAGATACATTTGAGGATAAACATAACCGTATAACAATGATGACTATCCATGCTGCAAAAGGGCTTGAATTCCCTGTTGTATTTATGGTGGGCATGGAAGAGAGATTATTTCCGCATTCAAGGTCAATAGATGAAGGGAGCGAGAATGAACTTGAGGAGGAGCGGAGACTCTGTTATGTGGGCATGACAAGGGCAATGCACAAACTATTTATGACCGCTGCAAGACAGAGGACAGTTTACGGAGATACCAGTTTCAGGGGTCAGTCAAGGTTTATAGATGAGATAGACCCGGAGTATATTGAAATAATAGGGTCAGGTATAAAAGAGGGTCATGGGATTTTTCTCCCATCAGGGAGAAAAATGGTCATGGGTCAAGAGGCAATGGATAAGGATGCACGATATAGGACACAGGAAACAGGATGTGCATCTGAAGATGTCCATTACGAATATGCCGATGAGTCTGCGCCAAGTGTCGGCATGAAGGTAAGGCATCCTAATTTTGGTGTAGGTGTTATTAAGGCAACAGAGGGTGTTGGCGATAATATTAAGGTGGTGGTTGCATTCCAGAATGCAGGACAAAAAAAACTTGTTTTAAGACTTGCTGGACTTGTTCCTTATTAAAAGCAGAAATGGAACTATTGGATAGAACCATTAAGATATTCAAATAATGCAAAAATAACGCAAAAATTTTCTCTTGACAAAAAATGTTGATTTATATTATCTAATATACCTGCAACAATTGAAGAATATGGATGTAACTTATCCGGAGTGGCGGAGGGACTGGCCCTGTGAAGCCACAGCAACCGATCCTTAAAAACAGGATGACAGGTGCTAATTCCAGCAAGGTATGTGGGGACTGATTTAAAATCTGTCCCCATAAAACGCCTTGAAAGATAAGAATCAGGATAAAAGCCTCTTCTTAATTTCAAGAAGGGGTTTTTTTTTGGACAAACCCGGCACCCAATCTGTAGTGCAGGGTTAAGATAACACGAGGTGGGATATGAGTTTTGTAAAAGGGCTTAAGTGCAGGGAATGCGGGAAGGAGTATCCTAAAGAGCCGCTCCATGTATGTGAGTACTGCTTTGGTCCGCTGGAAGTAAACTACAATTATGAAGAGATTAAAAAGGTTGTCAGCAGGGATGTCATCTCAAAAAGACCTCCGAATATGTGGAGATACAGGGAATTCCTGCCGATTGATGGGGACCCGGCAGTTGGTTTTGATGTTGGTTTTACACCATTTATGAGGGCAAGGAATCTTGAGAAGGCACTTGGTGTCCAAGAGTTGTATATAAAAAATGATGCTGTTAATCATCCTACCTTGTCTTTTAAGGACAGGGTGGTTGCAGTTGCCATATCAAAGGCAATTGAGTTTAACTTCAAGGTGGTTGCATGTGCATCAACAGGAAACCTTGCAAACTCTGTTGCTGCAAATGCAGCAGCATGCGGTATGGAGAGTTATATCTTTATCCCTTATGATCTGGAGCAGACAAAGATACTTGGAACACTTGTTTACGGCACAAACCTGGTTGCGATAAAAGGTAATTATGATGAGGTTAATCGTCTGTGCAGCGAGATTGCAGGTAAATACGGATGGGCATTTGTGAATATAAATATAAGGCCATATTATGCTGAAGGGTCAAAGGCATTTGGCTATGAGATAGCAGAACAAATGGGATGGAGACTGCCCAAGCATATTGTAGTGCCAATGGCAGGCGGCTCTCTTATCACAAAGATATGGAAGGGGTTTAAGGAATTTCATAAACTTGGGTTGGTTGATATTCTTGGGACAAAGGTGTACGGCGCTCAGGCAACAGGCTGCGCCCCTATTACAACAGCGGTTAAAGAGGGGACAGAACTGATTAAACCTGTCCGACCTAAAACAATTGCAAAGTCCCTTGCCATAGGTAATCCAGCAGATGGATTTTATTCTGCAAAGGTGATAAGGGAAAGCGGCGGCTGGGGTGAGGATGTATCAGATGATGAGATTATAGATGCCATGAAACTTCTGGCAGAGACAGAGGGCATCTTCACAGAGACAGCAGGCGGGGTTACACTTGGTGTTACGAAGAAACTGATTGAGCAGGGAAGGATACCAAAGGATGAGTCAATAGTTGTGTCAATAACAGGAAACGGTCTTAAAACACAGGAGGCACTTGTTGGAAAGATTGGCGAACCAATGACAATAAGTGCAAGACTTGCAGAATTTGACGAACTGCTTAAAACACAAAATAAGAGTTATCCTGTCAAAAGGTCAGCATAAGTCTTGAAAAAGGTTTTTGAAATGTGTAGTATATTGAAAGGCGAAAGGCGAGAAGTTAAGGAAGTTTTAAACTTTAAGTTTTAATTTTTCGTTTTTCGCTCTACACTTTACACTTCTAAACGCTTTACACTAAAAAGGAGGATAGGCATGGCAATTAAGGTAAGGATTCCAACACCACTTAGAAAACTTACAAATGGTAAAGATGAAGTAGAAGGCGCAGGCAAAGATGTCAGGGAACTTATAAATGATATTGAAAGACAGTATCCTGGTTTGAAAGAGAGGATTTGCGAGGATGACGGCAGGATAAGACGGTTTGTAAATATATATGTTAATGATGAGGATATAAGATTTAAAAACAGTACAGATACAGAACTAAAAGATGGGGATGAGGTTTCTATAATCCCAGCCATTGCCGGAGGAAGTGTTGAAAAAACGTATATATCTGACCTATCCGCCTGAACTTATCAGGGAGCCGCTCATTTACAATGTGGGACACCTGTATAAAGTTGTAACTAATATAAGGCAGGCAACAGTTTCCGGTGGTATAGGTCTTGTTGCCCTTGAACTTGACGGAGAGCCTGATGAGATAGAGAAGGCAATAAACTTCTTTGTGGAAAAGGGTGTTAAGGTAGAGCCGATTGAACTGGATGTAGTAGAGTGAAGGTAAAGCAGTTTAAATAGAAATATCAAAACAATAAATTCAAAAATTGTATACAGGAACTTAGGAATAGATTTAAAATCTGTCCCGTGTATTTTAACTTTACATTGTTTATTTAGATATTTCTATTGAGTGTTTTAAGGGCAAAGAGTTTGCCCTTTTTATTTAAGAAGATTCTTTACCAATATTGTAAAGAAAGGTTATATATGAACGAGAAGCAGAAGATAAACTGGGGATACAGAAATCCAAAAGGCTCTGCCCTTGAACTTGTGGGTAATACACCTCTGGTTAAAATAAACAGTATTGCACAGGGGATAAGCAAGGGTGTGGAGATTTACGGCAAGTTAGAAGGTTATAATCCCGGAGGTTCTGTCAAAGACAGGGCAGCCTTCAGGATGATAAAGGATGCAGAAGATGCCGGAAGACTTACAAAAGATAAAATCATTCTTGATTCCACATCAGGGAATACTGGTATTGCTTATGCGTGGATTGGGGCAGTTAAAGGTTATCAGGTGGAACTTGTTGTGCCGCAAAATGTAAGTAGTGAGAGAAAGAAGATTTTAAAGGCATTTGGAGCAAAGACTGTTTACTCTAGCCCAATGGAAGGTTCTGACGGCGCTATTCGGCTTGCATGGAAACTTTATGTAGAAAACCCTGATAAATACTGCAAACTTGACCAGTATAATAACCCATCTAACCCTCAGGCACATTATGATACCACAGGCCCAGAGATTATAGAACAGACACGCGGGAGGGTAACGTACCTTGTCGCAGGAATAGGCACAGGCGGGACAATCATGGGCACAGGCAGGAGGCTCAAGGAATTTAATCCAGATATACAGGTCATTGCAGTTGAGCCTGCAGCAGCCCTGCATGGTCTTGAGGGCTTAAAACATATGTCTTCTTCCATTGTACCGGGCATATACCACGAGGATAAGATTGATAAAAAGATTTCTGCGCCAACAGAGGAATCTTATGATATGGCAAAAAGGCTTGCAAGGGAAGAGGGGATTTTTGTTGGGCAATCATCAGGTGCTGCCATGTGGGGTGCTCTGGAGATTGCAAAGGAATTAAAAGAAGGCGTGATTGTTGTCATATTTCCTGACAGCGGGGACAGGTATTCATCTACGGCGCTGTGGGAGTGAAAAAGAACAGGCAATAGGCTAGAGGTGATGGGCAATAGGAAAAACCCATAACCCATAGCCCATAGCCTATTGCCCATAGCCTATAGCGGTTTTTTTATGCTTTATCTATCTAAAAATATTTATAACGGGATTATCAACCATGCGAAGGAATCTTATCCTTACGAAGGATGCGGTGTGTTAGTTGGCAAGCAAAAGCAGGGGTCAGGGGTCAAGGGTCAGGGGTCAGGGATTGTAAAAAATATTTTAAGGATTTATCCTCTGGAGAACATAAATAAAGACAGGGCTAATGACAGGTATGAAATAGATCCTAGAGATTTGTTAAGAGTTGAAAAAGAGGCGTCTAAAGAGAGGCTGGATGTGATTGGTTTTTTCCATTCCCATCCTGACCATCCTGACAGACCATCTGAATTTGACAGGCAGCGGGCATGGCCGCTTTATTCATATATTATTGTCTCTGTGCGTAATGGAAAAGATGTTTCAGTAAAATCGTGGACATTTGAAGATGAAGGAGAATCGTTTAAAGAGGAGGAGATAAGAATAGACTTCAGACATTAGACTTCAGACTATAGACTGACTTAGTTTTTCAGGTCTTTAATCTTTAGTCTTTAGTCTTGAGTCTGTAGTCTTGGGTCTGACTTTATGAACTTCACAGAAGAACAAATAGAGAGGTATTCAAGGCATATTATCCTGCCTGAGGTTGGTGGAAAGGGACAGGCGAAATTGCTAAAAGGGAAGGTGTTTGTGCTTGGCGCAGGCGGGCTTGGCTCTCCGGCGCTTTATTATCTTGCTGCTGCAGGGGTCGGGACAATCGGCATAGCGGATGCAGATTGTGTGGATTTATCCAATCTGCAGAGGCAGATTATACACTCTACTTCAAAGATTGGTATTCCGAAGGTAGAATCTGCAAAAAGGACTATTGAAGATTTAAACCCCGATGTAAAGGTGGTTGCATATAATGAACGTTTGGGTATTGATAATATCAGACAAATCATAAAGGACTATGATGTTATCCTTGACGGCAGTGATAATTTTCCAACCCGTTTTCTGATGAATGATACCTGTTTCTTTGAGAAAAAGACCCTTGTATCAGGGAGTATGTTCAGGTTTGACGGACAGGTGACAATATTCAAGCCGCATGAAGGCAAGCCGTGCTATAGATGTCTCTACCCTGAACCGCCGCCAAAAGGGCTTGTTCCGAGTTGTCAGGAGGCAGGGGTTTTAGGTGCGCTTGCTGGTGTTATAGGTGTTATTCAGGCTGTTGAGGCGATTAAACAGATTTTAAAAATAGGTGATGAACTTGCAGGTCATCTACTTATATTTGATGCACTTGGCATGACATTCAGAAGGGTTAAGGTGAGAAGGGACCCGCAGTGCAGTTTGTGCGGAGAAACCCCGACAATAAAGGATTTGGTTCTGTATGAAGAGGAGTGTGAGATAAGAAAATAAATCAAAAGTCAAATATCAAAAATCAAAATTAAGGTATTTTGTTTTTTTATTTTTACATTTTGATTTGTCATTTTGCATTTTTATTTTTAATTTTTGAATTTATTATTTACAATGAAACAAAAACATAACACATATCTCCACAACCCTGCATATCTCAAGATTGACCTGATGCTTAATGGTATCAGGGTTGGGGATGAGACTGCCTGTGTTTTAGGACTGAATCAGGGTTATGAGTATTCAGGTATTACAGGCGGGCTGGATATAATGCTCCCTTATAATACATGGGTGAACGTGCCTTTTCTTAAGAATTTTGTAAAGAATTCACCCTATGAACTTATCCGACACGATGGGAAGTTTTTTGTAAAACTAGGCACAGAATCTGTGAAGGTTAAGATAATACCGAAGCCTGAGTTTTATAAATTAAAAACAACAACAGGAATACCTCTTTCAAAGATAGGTGTAGTGCACGGCGGTTATGTTGCTATAACCCCTGATACAAGGTGCGAATTTTTTAATATGAATATAGAGTGCAGGTATTGTGCAGGAAATTTTAATACAGGCAAGGGCAATGTTTATACTGTTGAGGAGGTGCTGGAGACTGTTGAGGCAGCATATAAGGAGGGGAAGGATGAGGTTGTTTACCTCTCTATTGGTTTTTCAGAGGCAGCCGACGGCGGCATAGAGTTTTTAAAGCCGTATATAAAGGCGATAAAAAAGCACTTCAATACATTGGTTGCTGTTGAAGCCCTTCCGCCAAAGGAAAACCATTGCATAGATGAGACATATGCAGTGGGCGCTGATTCTGTATTATATAACATGGAGATATTTGATGAAAAACTGTTTAAAGAGATATGTCCGGGCAGGGATAAACTAATCGGCAGGGAAAGATATATAAATGCCCTTAAATATGCTGCGAAGGTTTTCCCAAACGGCACTGTTGCAACACACTTGATTGTAGGACTTGAGCCGTCTGAGTCAACTATGAAAGGGATAGACTTTTTTACAGGTATCGGGGTTGTGCCTATACTCCCGATATACAGACCTTCAGGCAGTGCTAAATTATCAGGCTATAAAGTTCCGTCTATGGATGAGGTTATGCCTGTTTACGGACACCTCTATCATGCTGTAAAGAGAAACAAGATAAATACGCACTGGGTAAGGGATATAAGTGTCATAACGACCCCTATTGAGGCAAGGTTTTTTGCACACTCAAAGTCCAGCAAGACACTTATGGAAAGGTTTTATAAAACAAAGTTAGGGCTTAAGGCTGCATGGGGGCTCTCAACGCTCAGAAGGAAGTTAAGGGTTAAAGAGGTGGGAGAAGGGTAAAACAGACTACAGACTATAGACTATAGACTACAGACTACTGTCTACTGTCTGGTGTCTTGTGTCTGGTAACTGGTATCTGTAGTCTGGCGCGTAGCGACATGAAGATAGTCATAGACAGAAGACCAATAGGGATAATAGTTTTATCAAGGTCATTAAGACCAATATTTTTTTTAGCAGTTGCCATGACCTTCTGGTATCTTATAAGTATACCTACACCTCAGGGTCTTACGATTGAAGGGCAGAGGGCGATAGCCCTTTTTACTGTATGCCTCATATTTTGGGTTACAGGGGTTCTTCCCCTTGCCATAACAAGCCTCATGGCAATTGTAATGGTGCCCCTTTTGGGTGTTCTTGATAAGAAGGCAACCTATGCCCTGTTCGGAAACGAGGCGGTATTTTTTATACTAGGTGCATTCATACTGTCAGGCGCAGTAATGCACTCAGGACTTTCAAGCAGGATTGCCCTTATAATAATGAACAGATTCGGCGGGACACCAAAAGGGCTTCTTACTTCAATATTCCTGCTTGCAGCAGTTTTATCGTTTTTTATGTCAGAGCATGCAGTGGCTGCGATGCTGTTTCCCATTGTCCTTGAGATAGCAAAGGGGTTGAATCTTAAGCCTGGCAGGTCAGATTATGCAAAGTCATTATTCCTTGCACTTGCGTGGGGGTGTGTAATAGGTGGCGTAGCGACATTTCTTGGAGGCGCGAGGGTCCCTCTTGCTGTTGGTATGCTTAAAGAGTCAACAGGTGTGAGCATTGGTTTTTTTGAATATACAAGCGCAACCTTCCCAGTGGTTGTGATATTACTCATTATCGGATATTTATGGCTCACAAGTTTTTTCCGTCCTGATATAGAAGATATACATCTGGCAAAAACTGTCTTTGAAAGAAAGATAAAGCAACTCGGTAAAATAGGTTATACTGAATATGCTGTAGGGATTTTGATGCTCATAACCATATCCTTATGGTTATTTTTCAGCAAGAAGGTAGGTATTGCAAATATAGCAATCATCTCTGTTGTTGCCCTTTTTATCTTTAAACTTGTAGCATGGAAGGATATAGAGGAGTATGTGAACTGGGGCATAATACTTATGTACGGCGGCGCTATAACGTTAGGCGCGGCAATGGAAAAATCAGGCGCAGCAGCATGGCTTGCAAATACAGTGATTGGTGATTGGGCAAACAGCCCTGTTCTTGTTATAGCGGTATTTTCCCTTTTAACA
>JACRPW010000065.1 GCA_016223005.1 Deltaproteobacteria bacterium
TTCTTCAATAAACGGCGGGATGTTTGCAAAAGTCCCCACAGCGCCTGATACCTTGCCATAAGAGATTACATCCCTTGCCCTATTCATCCTCTCAAGGTTCCGCTTCATCTCCTCATACCAGAGCGCCATCTTAAGACCAAATGTTATTGGTTCTGCATGGATGCCGTGGGAGCGGCCAATCATAACAGTGTCTTTGTATTCAAAAGCCTTTTTCCTTATAACATGCATGAGATTCTTTATGTCCAGAATAATTAAGTCTGCCGCCTCTTTTAAAAGAAGCGCAAGGGATGTGTCAAGCACATCAGAAGATGTCATGCCTTTGTGGATGTATCTTGAATCAGGACCGACAAACTCAGCAACAGATGTGAGAAACGCAATAACATCATGCTTTACCTGAGATTCAATCTCATCAATCCTTTTAACATTAAAATCTGCCTTTTCCCTGATATTCCTGAGTGCAGATTTAGGTATCTCTCCAAGTTCTGCCCATGCCTCGCATGCTGCAATCTCTACATCAAGCCACTTCCTGAACCTGTTTTCAGGCTCCCAGATTTGAGCCATCTCTTTTCTTGTATAACGGGGTATCATTTAATGACCTCCGATGAGATTACCCACAAGATAAATGAGTAATGCCCCTGATAAAACTGCAACTATATTCTTCCTGCTGGAATTCTTATGTGTTTCAGGAAGTAAGTCTGACGCACCTATATATATAAAAGAACCTGCGGCTATAGCAAGAAAAAAACCAAGAAACTCTTTGGAGATGTCTTTTAAAAAGAAATATGAACCAATAGCACCTACAGGTGTTGCAATGGCAACTACCCATGAAAGAAGGAGCGTATTTTTTTTGCTGAAACCCGTATGTAATAGGATTGATGTTATTGTTATACCTTCTGGCAGTTCATGGAGAAGCACACCAATCGTTGCAACTATGCCTAAAGAAAAACTAGCCTCAAATCCTGCCCCTATTGCAACACCATCCAAAAGGGAATGGAAGCCGATGCCCATAAAACCCAGCCAACCCATTGAATGAGACTCGCAATCGCCTTCACGGCAGGAGTGAATCATCATGGCATGCTCTGCAATATAAAAAACTATGAGTGTAATCAGGACATAGACAAGGCTTTGGGAATTTATCTCCATTGCCTCAGGGAGTATATTTACAAAGGCTGCTGTTAAAACAACCCCGCCTGAAAAACTAATCAGTATTGCAGAGTGTTTCAGCGCCCATCTCTCTTTTTTAAGAACCAGGTATATCCCTAAAACTGTTGAAACACCTGCCAAAGTGGAGTAGATTACAATGTTTAGAAATTGGTCTGCCATGGTTGTGAACTATATCACAGAGAAGGACAGAGGGCAAGTGGATGCACCAACCAACCCCAAAAATAGACTTTGATTTTTGGGGGACAACTTTTATAATTGACAGTAAAAGGACTCCCTGTTATTCTAAAATCCATGAACAGCATACCAATAGTATCATTTGTCGGCACATCAGGAAGCGGCAAAACAACCCTTCTGGAAAAGGTTATAAAACACCTTGTCAAAAAGGGCTACAGGGTCGGAACCATAAAACATGATGCACATACCTTTGAGATTGACCATGAAGGCAAGGATAGTTTCAGGCATAAAAAGGCAGGTGCAAAGACTGTTGTCCTCTCATCTCCTGAAAAGGTGGCTGTAATAAAGGATGTAGATAAGGAGATGACAATTGATTCTCTAAAATTCAATTTTTTGAGTGACAATCTGGATATAGTTATAACAGAAGGCTATAAAAAGGCAGCCAATCATAAGATAGAGGTAATAAGAAAGGAACTATCAAAAGAATCGGTGTGCAAAGGGGATAAGAACCTGATTGCATATGCAAGCAGTGTAAAACTTAGAACAAAACTGCCATGTTTTGATATAGACAATGCAAAATCTATTGCTAGTTTTATAGAAAGGAAGTTATTGAAAAACAGCAGGATAGACAATAATATTCAGTTGATGGTTAATAGCAAGAATATCCCATTAAAACCGTTTATCGCCGACCTCATAATTCAGGCAATAATGGGTATGACAATGTCATTAAAAGGCTGTAAGGATGCTGAAGAAATAGATATAAGGATACGAAGAAGATGACAGGCATTATACTTGCAGGTGGAAAATCTTCAAGGATGGGTTTTAATAAGGCGTTTATAGAGGTACCTGTCCATCTTTACGCAGGCACTGTAAATAACAAGCATGAGAATAACACAACTATCATTGAAAGGACAGTCCGCCTATTTAATGAGATATTTGATGAAATAATTATTGTCACAAACAGCCCTCTTGAATATGAACAGTTTGATGTCCGGATAACAGCAGATTTAATCAAGGGTGCAGGTTCTCTTGGCGGGATATGGACAGGCATATTCCATGCATCTTCTGAACACATATTCGCTGCTGCCTGTGATATGCCATTCCTTGATAAAGATACTATCCTCAAAATGCTTAATATGAAAGATGAGGCAGATGCCATTGTGCCTTTTGTAAATAACCAGTTTCATCCCCTTCATGCCGTGTATTCAAAAAACTGCCTGAAGGTAGTGGAAAAGGCAATAAAGGAGAATGACCTGCGTATAAATAACTTGCTTAATAAGATACACATCAAAAAGGTTGAGGACATATTTACATCAGAACCTGCCTGTTTATCTGTTTATAATGTAAACACAAAACATGAGTTGGAGAGAATAACCTCCTTGCACTGCAATCCATCTGCATGAAAAACAACCTTAATAAGTTAGTAAAGATTATGGAAAGACTTAGGGGTCCAGACGGCTGCCCATGGGACAAGGAGCAGACCCTTAAGAGTATTGTCCCGTTTATAATTGAAGAGGCTTATGAGGTGGTAGAGGCAATTGATAAAAGGTCCTATAAACTCCTTAAAGAAGAGGTGGGAGACCTGCTGCATCAAATTGTATTTATCTGCCAACTCACGAAAGAAAAAGGAAGATTTGACATATACGATGCTACAAACGTCTCAATAGAAAAAATGATAAGAAGACACCCACATGTCTTTGGCAATGAAAAGGCAGGCACCCCAAAAGAGGCACTCAAGAAATGGGAAAGGATGAAGAAAAAAGAAGGAAAGGCAAAAAACGGCTTTCTTTCTGATGTGCCTGAGCATCTGCCTGCACTTCTGAGGGCGCACAAGGTAAGTGAAAAAGCAGCAAGGGTTGGCTTTGACTGGCAGGATATAAAACAGGTCTTTAAAAAAGTTAAAGAGGAGATGGGTGAATTTAAGCAGGCATTAAAAAATGGAAATGTAAAGGCAATGTTCATTTCAAGATTCCACTACATAGAAAGAGAACTCATAAAAAACGGAAAAGACCTTGGCACCACTTCGTTAGATGAAATGGAAAAACTATGGGGGTCCGCCAAGAAGATTGAAAGAGGTAAAAGACAATAATTTTAAGATGTTATCACCTTTTCCCAACAACTTGTGGATAACTTGTTATTAACATTATGGAAATGAAATCTGATAACACAGAAAACAATACTAGTCTTCATATTGTCTATTTTTTAATCACCGTATTAATAGTAATATCAATTGGTTAAATTATCAATTGAAAATGGCTATTATTGACTGCCACTGTAAACTTTTTAATCTATGCACCTCTTTCTAACCCTTGTTTTTAAACCACTTGGGGCAGCAATCCTCTATCAGATGTTGACTTGAAATGGGTTACAGCAGACACCCTTACAAACAACCTGAAAAATAAGCATCTATAAGCCATAGTGCCAGCAAGCCTAATTCTGGAAACATTATCAAACGCTATATATGGTTAGAGTCTTTAAAAATACTAACCCGGCAGGTATTTATTCCTATAAACCCTTTTTTTAATTATATCCAGAAAGAATTTGAGTTCAGGACTCTTGAAAATAAAGACCCAAAAAAGGAATGTAAATACTCCAAGAATAATAGTAAGGAACAGTGTCAAAGACCTTTCTAATATAATGCCTTCCATGTTCCAGAGCCATGATGACAAGGAATAAACAACTATACCCATAATGAGTGAGGCAATGCTGACCTTTAGAAAAGAATAGATTATATCCCTTGCACCTATTCCTCCCAGTCTCTTTCTTAAAACCAGAAAAAGAAGGATAAAGTTAAGCATTGATGAAAGGGCTGTTGCAAGGGCAAGTCCACCATGTAAAAGAGGCTTCATAAGTATCAATGCCATGATTACATTAAAAAAAAGTGTAATAACAGCAATAATTACAGGTGTTAGTGTATCCTTTAAGGAATAAAATGCAGATGCAACAATCCTTGCACCTGAAAAAGAGGCAAGTCCAAGGGCATAAAAATAAAGGGCAAATGCAGTTCCATATGTAGATTCCTGCGAGAATTCCCCCCTCTGAAAAAGGATATTGACTATAGGCACACCTAAAATTATAAGTCCGACCGTTGCTGGTATTGATATGAAGATTACAAGCCTTATGGCAAAAGAAAGGGACTGCTTAAATTTAAGCCAATCCTTTTTTGCAGCATGTTCAGATAAAGATGGTAATGATGCAGTGGCAACTGCTACGCCAAATATACCAAGTGGAAACTCCATTATCCTGTCTGCGTAATAAAGGTATGAAACGCTCCCTTCCGGAAGTTGAGAGGCAAACCGTGTTGTTATGAATATACTTATCTGATATACTGCAACACCCAGAGTGGATGGCAGCATAAGAAGGAGTATATTTTTTATGGCAGGGTTTGAAAAGTCAAAATTTAAGCGAGGAAGCATGTCAAACCTTTTAAGATATGGTAATTGATATACAAACTGAAGAAGACCCCCCAGAACCACACCTATTGCAAGTGCATAAACCGGCTCTGTCATTTGGGATGCAAGAAAAAAGGCAGATAAGATTACAGACACATTAAACCAGATAGGTGAAAATGCAGGAGCTGTAAAGTGTTTTAGTGAATTAAGCACGCCCATTGCCAGGGCAGAGAGGCTTATGAAAAACAAAAAAGGGAACATCCATTTTGCAAGAGATATGGTAAGTTCTAATTTTTCAGGTGTATCTGCAAAACCAGGTGAGATTATTTCAAAAATCCATTTTGAAAATATTATGCCGAGAACAGTGAGTATAATGAGGATGATTGGGAAGAATGTAAATGCAGTTGATACAAGTTTTCGTGCTTTATCCTTTGAACCCTTTGCGAGTTCCTCTGTAAATATTGGTATAAATGAAACTGTTAATGCCCCTTCTCCAACAAGCCTCCTTAAAAGATTTGAAATCCTGTAGGCAACGAAAAAGGCATCGGCATCCCTTCCTGCCCCAAATATATAGGCAATAACAGCATCTCTTACAAACCCGAGAATCCTGCTAACAAGTGTGGCAGAACCAACAATACCTGCTGCCTTTGCAATCCTTTTCTCTTCAGTCATAAAATTGGAAAATTTTATTAGCCTCTGCTGTTAGATAGGACATCAAAAGTCATCTACACACAAACAGATACTCTTTTAATGCATCGTTGTTTCCTACCTTGTAGGCATAATTTTTTTCGTAATGATTGATTTTTGGTTTAAATTTCTTAATCACGGCAATAAATTCGTTATAAGATGGAATGCTTCGGTTATTATAACTTATCAACCACATCGGGATATGGCTGGCACTTTCAAATAATTTTAAAAACGAAGCGTGGAGTTGAGTTTTTTTATTAAAGCCACTCTCTTTAAAAATTGGATATGTTTTTGTTTTGCCATTGAATGCTTTTATTTGCCCATAATAACTGGTAAATAGCTCCACAAAGAAATAATCCCTTTCATAATCAAACCCTGAACCTCCATATGGTGGATCAAAGTAAACAGCATCAACCTTTATCCGTGGCAATAGGTTAAAAATATCATCATTGTAAGCCTCATTAATCTGTCCATTATCAAACACAGCCTGATTGTAGCCTGTCAGAAATTTTAAGAATGTATTTTTTATATCCGCTGTAAATTTTGGTCTGAAATGGGGAAAATCTGGCTTCCTGTATCTTAAAAGACCACTTCGAAATTTCCCTCCCGGCATCTTCTGTATACAGGTTCGAATTGCAGCGGCAAGAGCCAAACTCCGTTTGTAAGGCTCAATCAAACTTTGGATGTTTACATAGAGGTTATCTAAAAATATACACTCTTCCTGCGTATAAAACACATCTGTAAAATGCTTCTCAATATAATCAT
>JACRPW010000066.1 GCA_016223005.1 Deltaproteobacteria bacterium
ATCTTCAGCCTCAGGCAGCACCGCCACAGTGACAGTTGATGTGTGTATCCTGCCGGATGCCTCTGTTGCAGGAACACGCTGAACACGATGCACGCCGCTCTCATATTTTAATTTGCTGTATACGCCTTTGCCGGCGATAATGGCTATAATCTCCTTTAATCCGCCAATTCCTGTCGGACTGCTGCTTAAGATTTCCACCTTCCATTTTTGAACTTCGGCGTATTTTGAATACATCCTGAAAAGGTCGGCAGCAAATATTGCCGCCTCATCGCCGCCTGCGCCTGCCCTGAT
Source organism: Deltaproteobacteria bacterium (assembly GCA_016223005.1). Taxonomy (NCBI): domain Bacteria; kingdom Pseudomonadati; phylum Myxococcota; class Myxococcia; species Deltaproteobacteria bacterium. The sequence continues at coordinate 292 of JACRPW010000066.1, forward strand.
TTCAAGGAGTATATTCTTTTCATCATTTGGGTCTTTTGGAAGGAGAAGGATCTTGAGTTTTTCTTCAAGATTACTGCATCTTTCTTGCAAAAACGGCACCTCTTCCTTTGCCATCTGCCTTAATTCTTCGTCCTTACCCTCCAGAAACTCTTTATATTCCCTTAAGTCAATCTCAACCTTCTTATGCTCCTGATATACCTCAACTATTTCTGATATATCAGAATGCTCTTTTGAAAGTTTCCTAAACAACTCCTGATTAGATATGATACTAGCATCACTCAAGAGTTTGCTGATTTCATTATACCTTTTTTCTATTTCTTGCAGTCGTAAAAGCATAATAAATAGGCAATAGGCTATGGGTTATCGGCTATAGGCTAGAATCTATTTTTCTATTGCCTATAGCCTATTGCCCATAGCCTGTTTTTACAGTTTCCTAAATTTTTCCCTTATTTCATCAGGTCTGCCGCAGGTCATATCACCCTCTGTGCATCTGCCCTTGCTGACACAGCCCGGACCTGCCTTGCTAAATATGACAGGTGATTTTTCACGCGCCAACTTCAGCATCCTTGCTGCCATTTCCCTGATTTCCCACTGTGCCCTTTCGCAGCATCTTAAATGAAAGAAATGAAGAAGTTCCCTTGCATTCATTGTAACAATGATTTTTGTTGCCGCTGCGTTTGGCAGGACATATCTTGCGTCTTCAGCAGGTATGCCGATATCCACGAGTTTTTTATAGGCGTCCTGAATGGATTTGACAGTTTTTATAAAATCCTTTTTTGCCTTGGCATTTGAGGCAATAGTCTCAGGCATGATATACTCAAAATCTTTGCCGAATTTAACATACCTCTGGCTCTGTTGAGAATAAGAGGCAAGACGATGACGGACAAGTTGATGGGATGTCACCCTTGAGATTCCCTCTATCCCAAATGTAAATGAGGCATGCTCCAGAACTGAAAGATGCCCCATACTTAAAATCTTACCAAGAAATTTATTGTAAGATAATCCTTTAATTCTATCTTCTAACTCTGTGATTTTACTATCAGAATAACATAATCTGGCAGCAAGAACTACTGTCTTTTCTGGCTCTGGAGTAAAATTAAGGAGGGTTATATCCACCTGCCTTATCCCTTTACGCAGTTTTTTCGGCGGTTTTTTTGCTGTATTTCCTCTTAAATTTTTCTACCCTGCCTGCAGTGTCAACAAACTTCTGTTTTCCTGTAAAAAATGGATGGCAGTTTGAACAGATTTCCACCTTTATATTTTTCTTTGTTGAACGGCTTTCTACAACAAAGCCGCAGGCACATTCTATTGTTGTAATCCCATATTTAGGGTGAATACCTTCTTTCATTAGTCAAACTCCTGAATAATCTATTAATGTGTTAATACTAACAATAGTTAAAAAAAAATGCAAGAAGATTTTATTACCCCAACAATTACTCCAACAATTACTCCAAAAATCCTTGCCTTGTATATTATTTTCCTGTAGCATGAAAAACAGTTACAAAACTTTAAACTCTATGAACACTGGTATCTTCATAACATTTGAGGGGATTGAGGGGTGTGGAAAAACAACACAGATAAAGATGCTGAGGGAGTATCTTGAATCAAAAGGATGCAGCATAATTGTAACAAGGGAGCCGGGCGGAACAGGACTTGGTGAAAAGATAAGAACCATGCTACTTAACAGCGGCCACGAACCATTTACAGCATGGACAGAATTGTTTCTTTATGAGGCATGCAGATTACAGATAATAGAAGAGGTTATAAAACCTGCCCTCACGGAGGGGAGGATTGTTATATGTGATAGATACATAGATTCAACAACAGCATACCAGGGTTATGGCAAGGGTCTTGATTTACAAACTGTAACTTGGATAAACAAACTTGTTGCAGGAAGATTATTGCCTGATTTAACATTTATTATTGATTGTAATGTGGAAACAGGGCTAACTCGGGCATGGACAAGAATAAATAGTATAGGGGAAGCAGACAAAGAAGATAGGTTTGAAAAAGAGGGGGCTGCCTTTCATGAAAAGGTAAGAAACGGATATTTAAAGATTGCTGCAAATGAACCTGAGAGAATAAAGGTTATAGATGGAGAAAGAGAGATAGAGGCTATCCACAAGGATGTATGTGAAATGGTTGATAAAATATTACCTAAATTGAGCGATTAAATTAAATTCAAAACTGCAAGACACACAAGAATATCATACGCATCTTCAAGCATTATAACTCCATTCACCATTCATTTTAATCTTCCCTTAATCTTCTATTCTTATAATGGGTAGTGTCATCTGCATGGACACAATTTATAAAAGGATGAATCCGCAATGAAAAGGATATTGACAATATTCACAGCCTTTGTGGTACTGGCTGGTTTTTCAACTATTTCATACACTGAAGGAGAGAAAAATGAAATCACTCTGGAAGAGGCAATTGCCATTGCCATAAAAAATATGCCCGGCAGTGTAATGAAGGCTGAACTGGAAAAGGGTTACTATGAAATCAAGATTAAGACATCTGATGGATCAATAGAAAAGGTCTATGTAGATGCTATTGACGGAAGTATTTTGGAAAGATACAAAAAATCATCCAACAGAGATAAGGAAAAAGACAAGAAGAAATATTATAAAAGATGATCAAAGGCTCAAATCATGCAAAAAGATATGAAACATATAGAAAGTAAAACTCTGGTATGGGATATACCGACACGGCTGTTCCACTGGCTTCTGGTTGCAGTTTATATTACAGCATATCTTACATCAAGAGCCGAATGGTATCTGGAATATCATACGATCGCTGGATATATAGCAGGGGGATTGATTATATTCCGCATCCTTTGGGGATTTGCAGGCAATAGGTATGCCCGATTTTCAGAATTTATAAAAAACTGGAAAGAGGTCAAATCATTTATTGCAGGCGCCATATCATTAAAACTGCCGAGGTATATAGGACACAACCCTGCTGTCGGCTGGATTGTAGTCATTATGCTCCTTTTGACTGCTGCTATAGTCACTACTGGAATAATCACATACAGCGGAGAGGAAAACTCTGGAGTATTTGCAGGTATTTTTACCTATAAGATTGCAGAGATTGCCAAACTACTGCATCGCATTCTGGTTTACATAATAATAGCAATAATAGTCACCCATATCTGTGCTGCCCTTTTCCATGACTTTGTATTAAGGGAAAATATAATCCTTTCCATGATTACAGGTAAAAAAGAAAAACCTAAAATGTGGGAAGAAAGGGTTTCTCATATAAAGATAAGGGAAGGTCGTTCTATTGTCAGGCTTGCTGTATGGATTATAGTAACAATAATGGCTGGGATAGGGATTGTATTTATCCCTCCAGAGGGCAAGAAAGAGTTTTCAGATATTGGACAGTACAGGGTTACAGACGATAAAGGTTTTGTTGTAAAACTAGCGCTCAATAAAACATGGAAAACAGAATGTGCAGCCTCATGCCATAATGGCTTCCATCCAACCTTGCTTCCTGCTGTTTCATGGAAAAGACTTATGGCAAACCTTGACGACCATTTTGGCGAGAATGTGTCGCTTGATGAAACTACGCAAAAGGAGGTGATGGATTACCTTGCAGCATCCTCTGCAGAGCATTCCATGACAGAGGCGTCTCAAAAAATACTACGGTCTATTAAAAAAGGAGAGGCGCCTTTATCAATTACAAAAACTCCTTACTGGATAGACAAACATGCGGATATACCTGCAGAGGTTTATAACAGAAAGACAATAGTCAGCAAAGGCAACTGTACAGCCTGCCATCCGGGGGCAGAGGTAGGTTCGTTTGAGGATAAAGATATCCATATCCCGAAATAAAAAACAGGAGGTTCTAAATGAAAAAGATTATGTTCTATGCTTTAGGTTTAACTGTTTTGCTATTAGTTTCAAAAGAATTGCCTCTCCACGCAGGACAGTCCCTTAATCCACAGATGCAATCTCTTGTGGATTCATACATGACAGAGGCGAAAAAGAAAGAACCGGGATTAAAGTCATTTAGTGCAGAAGAAGGCAAAAAACTGTTTTACTCAAAAAGGCAGCATTCGGAAAAGAAAGAGGAGATTTCATGCACAAAGTGCCATACAGATAATCCTGCACAGCAGGGAAGGACCCCGGTTGGCAAGGTAATAGAGCCTCTATCACCTACAGTCAATAAAAACCGTTTTACTGACCCGAAGAATGTAGAAAAATGGTTTAAGAGAAACTGTGAAGGGGTTCTTGAAAGGGAATGCACGGCAAAAGAGAAAGGTGATTTTGTAACATACATGCTCTCACTATAATAAATCAAAAAAGGAGGAAGGTATATGAAAATCAAATTCGGAGTTCTGATACTTGCGGTATTTGTATTATCAATTATGACTCATCGTAATGCCTTTGGCGACGAAAAGGATAGATGGTATAAAGGAAAAAAAGGGGGGGGATCTAATAATTCTGGGGAATTATTCTCTATGGGTAAAATAGCAGAGAGGCATGAAGGAGATAAAGGGGGTGAAAGATATCTGCCCGTTGTGGATAATGTGATGTATAAACAGGAATGCTCCTCATGCCATTTTTTATATCAGCCAGGACTTCTTCCTGCAAGTTCATGGCAGATAATAATGAAAAACTCAGAAAGGCACTTTGGGGAAAATCTTTCACTTGATGAAAAAACAACAAATGAGATATTATCTTACCTTAATGCAAATTCTGCTGATAAATCTAAAAACAAAAGGTCATATAAAATAATGAATAGTATCGGTTCTTCCAGTCCAACAAGGATTACAGAAGTTCCATATATAGTAGATAAACACCGTGAAATTAAGCCGAATGTTTATAAACGGCAGGCTATCGGCAGTTTTGCAAATTGCGGGGCATGCCATAAGACAGCGGACAAAGGTGATTTTGGGGACAGTAATGTCGTTATACCAAAGTAGATATAAAGGTGATTGTATCCCTCTATAGGTGGGAAGTATTGTGCGGATAATACTCATTGAAGATCAAAAAGCCCTTGCCTCAATAATCAAGAAAGGACTGCAAGAAGAAGGCTATAGTGTTGATGCGGCTTATGATGGCGAGGAAGGGCTGTATCTGGCAGAAAATATGCCTGCAGATGTGATTATCCTTGATATTATGCTGCCAAAAATAGATGGTATTAAGATACTGGAAACTATAAGAAAAAAGGGCATCAAAACCCCTGTCCTCCTCCTTACAGCAAAGGATACAACATTAGATAAGATAAAGGGACTTGACACTGGCGCTGACGATTATCTTACAAAGCCGTTTGAGTTTGGAGAACTTCTGGCAAGAATAAGGTCGTTACTCAGAAGGGGAAAGGATGTTAAGAGTCCTGTTATAACCATAGAAGACCTTGAGATAAATACAGCAAGCCATACGGTAAAAAGAGGAGGTAAAGAGATTTTTTTGTCAGCAAAGGAGGACTCGCTCCTTGAATATCTTGCATAGAATAAAGAACGGGTTATTACTAGAAC
>JACRPW010000067.1 GCA_016223005.1 Deltaproteobacteria bacterium
GGACATCAAAAATGCCGTAGATATTAGCTTTGTTAATAATGATTCGTGAATTGCCTTGATAGGCGTGGTTCTATAGGTATGTCTTTTTGAAATGCATTTTTTGGGTTAAAGACAAATACCGAGACATCTTCAGTCTATAAAGACTATTTGCGGGGTGTAACAGTTGTCAGTGCATCCATGTGCATACCATCCATGAAATGGACACTCATGGTTAAGATTGATGAAAAAGAGGCGCTCAAATCAGTAGAGTTCATACGAAAGGGTATTATGGTAAGTGCTTCGGTTGTTGCAGTGTTTGGCATTATACTTTTCAGCATGTATGTAAGATTTGTGGTAAGTCCCATCAAAAAGATGTCATCTGCCGCAGGACAGATTGCTGCAGGCAACTATAATGTATTCATCCCTGTAAAGAGTACTGACGAGGTAGGCACCCTTTCCGCGTCTTTTAATAATATGGTTCGTGAGATAAGGAACAGGACTGCAGAACTTATAAAACTCTCAATGGTTATAGAAAACAGTGTAAATGTCGTGTTTATAGCAGACGCAGGAGGCGATATTGAGTATGTAAACCCTATGTTTGAAAAGATTACAGGATGGTCTAAAGATGAATCTATAGGCAGGAATTTCAGCATACTTGTATCTGAAGAGGACATAAAGGGAAAATATAGAAAATTATTGGACACTATAACTGCTGGCAGGACATGGCGTGGTATGTGTGAAAACAAAAAGAAGGATGGGGGTTCTTTCTGGGCAAATTGTATCATGAGCCCTATTAAAGATGAAAATGGGAATATCACCAATTTCCTTGCTGTGCAGGAAGATATTACAGAAAAAAAAGAGGCTGAAGAAAGGGCAAGGTATCTTTATTCATACGATGACTTGACAGGTCTTTTGACCCGGCAAAGATTTATAGAAGAGGTTGATGCATGGATAGAGCATCACAACTCCCCTGAAGATACAGGCGCCCTTCTCCTGATTGATATAGATGACTTTAAATCTTTAAATGATACATACAGCCACCTTATAGGTGATGAATTTCTTCATCATGTTGCAGGCATGCTCAAGGAAACCATTGAAAATAAAAAGAGGGAAATTTTTTTAAGCCGTTTGGGCGAGGATGAGTTCTCTATATTTATCCCTGCCTGTTCAGAAACAGAGTGTATGTATATGGCTGAAAGGGTAAGAAAAGAGATTGCAGGTATTAATTTTGAGCCGATGTCCGCCCATTTTACAGCCAGCATTGGCAGTGCTGTCTATCCGGAACACGGCACTACAGTAAGTGAACTCTTTACAAAGGTTGACACTGCACTGCGCCGTGCCAAGGAAACAGGGCGGAACAGGTGCCACCTTTACAGCGAAGATGACAGGGACATAGAACATATGCACTCAAGGCTTAATGAAAAGATTAAGATACAAAGCGCTATGGCAGAAGACCGTTTTGAACCGTGGTTCCAACCCATCCTTGATTTAAAAGATAATAAGATTTACCACTATGAGGCGCTTGCAAGGATGAGGGATGAAAAGAGAGGCTTGGTCTTATCAGTGATATAGACAGGATTATTGCGGAAAAGACCATGAGATTGCAGGCAGATATGGCGAAAAAAGGCAGGCATCTGTCCTTTAGCATAAATCTTTCAGCAAAGGATCTTGAGGATGAAAAACTCCTCTTTTTTATCCACTCTAAAATCATAGAAACAGGCGCCCATCCAAACTATCTTATCTTTGAAGTAACAGAGACAGCAGCAGTGCATGATATAAACAGGGTGGTCAAATTTATAAGTGCCATGAAGGGATTGGGGTGCCGTTTTGCTTTGGATGATTTCGGCGTAGGTTTTACATCCTTTCTCTATTTACAGCAGATGCAGGTGGACTATATCAAGATAGATGGTGCGTTTGTCAGACGAATGAATGAGAACACAAATGACCAACTCTTTGTAAGGGCAATGACAGGTGTTGCAAAGGGGCTCGGCATCAAAACTATAGCAGAATTTGTAGAAAATGAGGAAATATTAAATATGCTAAAAGAGTTTGGTGTGGATTATGCGCAGGGGTATGCAGTGGGCAAACCGAGACCGGAATTGCTGGATAGGTAAAATTCATATGTCCTATAATCAACATCCTATAACCGATTCCCAAATAGACTCATTTCCCCCTAAGTTAGTGCTGGAAGGCAACAATATACTGCCTTCTGTAAAAGATTATCTGAAAAAGGGTGAGGAAATATTGCATCTCATGCATATAGAAGGCAAATCAGGGCATGAGATTGTGTGTAACTATACCTTATTAATAGATACACTTTTGAAGACCCTTTATACATTCATTGAAACTGAAATAGGTGGGACGGCTTATCCATGTAAGAATAATTGCACACTGGTTGCCCTTGGTGGTTACGGCAGGGAGGAACTGAATATCCGTTCAGATATTGACCTGATGCTCCTCTATCCCAAAAAACTCTTACCATTTACTGAAAAACTTGCGGAGCGGCTCTTATATATATTGTGGGATACAGGGCTTGATACAGGGTTTAGTGTCAGGTCATTAAAAGAGTGTATAAACCTTGCAAAAGATGACATTAAGACCAAAACGGCTGTATTGGATGCCAGACACCTTAATGGAAACACTGCCCTTTTCTGTGAATTTCTGGAAAGGTTAAAGAAGAATGTCTTTAATGAAAAAGGCGCTTCTGCATTCATAAAAGAAAAGATTGAAGAAGGCGCTATTAGAAAGGCAAGATATGGCGGCTCTGTGTATCTTTTAGAGCCAAATGTTAAAGAAGGTGAAGGCGGGCTGCGCGATTTGCATACTGCCCTATGGGTAGCAAAGGCAAAGTATGGTGTTGCAGACATTGCAGGACTTACGAACAACAGCATCCTGTCTACTGAAGAATTCAGTCAATTATATGAATCAACAGATTTTTTATGGAGGGTCAGGAACGAACTCCATTTTGAGAGCAATAGAAAGTTAGACCAACTTACATTTGACCACCAGACAAGGATTGCAAAGGTGTTTGGTTTTGAAGATACAAAGACATCTTTAGGTGTAGAAAAATTTATGCAGAAATACTATCTGCATGCATCTAATATCAACCACTTTTCATCCCTTATAATATCACGGTGCTTGAACGGCTGTTCAACAGATATAACAGGTTATGTATGTGAAATGGAAAAGGAGATTGATGGTGACTTCAGGCTTTGCAGCAATCTTTTATGCGTGAAGGATGCAAACCTGTTTCAGGAAAAACCTTATAAGATACTTAAGGCATTTGAACTGACATGCCTTTATAATATGAACATGGACAATATGACAAAAGAATTACTCCTGAAAAACTTAAATCTTATTGACTCTAGTTTCATGGCATCCATGCAGGCAAGACAATCCTTTATAAATATTTTAAAAAGCGGCAGGGCTTACAATGCCCTGCAGGAGATGCACAGATTAAGATTTTTAGGCAAACTTATGCCTGCCTTTGAGGAGATTACATGCAAGGTTCAGCATGATATGTATCACATCTATACAATAGACACCCACTCCTTATTTGCTGTAAGGGAACTGGAAAGGTTAAGGGCAGCAGAATATAAGATGGAGTTTTTTCTGCTTGCCACAATATATGAAGAGGTCAGCCGTCCTGAACTCCTTACATTAGGTGTTTTGCTGCATGATATAGGAAAGGCAAAGGGAAGGGGACACGCAGAAAAAGGGGCTGAAATGATAGGCAGCATACTGGGGGGCATGGGATTTTCTGAAGAGGATATTGAACTTGTAGCCTTTCTTGTAAAACACCATCTTATCCTGCCTGATACTGCACAGGGCAGGGACATACATGACGAAAAACTTGTCATAAACTTTGCAAAGACTGTCGGCAGCATAGAGAGGTTGAATCTTTTATACCTCCTTACATTTGCAGATGTGCGGGCTGTTGGTCCTGAGGTGTGGACGCAGTGGAAGGCAGCGCTTTTTCAGGAACTATATTTCAAGGCAATGACAGTCATTGAAAGGGGCGAGTTTGAGCCTGAATCAGCGGTAAAACGGATACCAAAGATACGGGATGCGGTAGTGACTATACTTACAGATGAGATTGACAGAACTGCTGTTGAGAATTACTTTCAACTCTTGCCTCACAGATATTTTCTTTCAAATTCTCCTGATGTAATTGCAGGGCATATAAGGTTTGTAGAGGGATTGGGTGAACAGTTATTCACAATAAATATAAAACACTCTACTGAAAGACATTATACTGATGTAACAATCTGCACACTTGATATGCACGGACTTTTTTCAAAAATCACAGGTGTTATGTCAGCAAATAATATAAATATACTTGGCGCCCAGATAAATACGCTTAAAAACGGCATTGTGCTTGATGTCCTTCAGGTAGCAAGTCCGATGGGTGAGATAATAACTGATGAGGCAAAATGGCAGAAGACTAAAAAGGATTTGGCAGATGCCCTGACAGGCGCAGTATATGTTGACAAACTTGTTGCAAAAATAGGGACATCAATACTTGATAAAAAGCCAAAACCAGTTGTTCCTGCATTTGTTGAAATTGACAATGATGTGTCAGATGAATTTACAGTAATTGATATTCATGCACAGGACAGGGTGGGACTATTATACAGCATCACCAGCGCTATGGCAAAACTTGGTCTTTACATCTATGTCTCAAAAATCACTACAAAAGGCAACACTGCATCAGACATATTTTATGTAAAGGACATCTTTGGGCAAAAGATTTATTACAGCGAAAAGTTAAAAGACATAAAAGAAACCTTGTTAAAGGCAGTCTAATGTATCCCTGACAACTATGGGCAGATTTGAAATCTGTCCCTACTGTCCATAGGAATTTTCCTTATGCACTTTGAATTTTTAAAAAAAGACCCTGCAGGCGAGACAAGGCTTGGGAAAATTACCACCTCACGCGGTATCATAAATACCCCTGTCTTTATGCCTGTTGGGACATACGGGACAGTAAAGGCGATGCTGCCTGAGGAACTTCTGGATTTGGGTGTTGAAATAATACTTGGCAATACATATCATCTTTATTTAAGACCCGGACATAAACTAATAAAGGAACTCGGCGGACTTCATAAATTTATGCACTGGGATGGACCGATACTCACTGACAGCGGCGGGTATCAGGTTTTTAGCCATGCGAAACTGAGGAAGATTAAAGAGGAGGGTGTTTATTTTCAGTCGCATATAGACGGCTCAAGTCATCTTTTAACACCTGAAAAGGCGATAGATATTCAGGAGGCACTTGGAAGCGATATAATCATGTGCCTTGATGAATGCACACCCTATCCAGCAGCATATGAATATACAAAAGAGTCAATGGGAATGACGCACAGATGGGCAAGAAGGTGTAAAGAGTTTATGAGTTCAGAGTTAAGAGTTCAGAGTTCGGAAGGTTTAATAACTCAAAACACAAAACTCAAAACCCCATACTTATTCGGCATTATGCAAGGCGGGATGTTTGAGGATTTAAGAAGGCAAAGCGCAGAGGAGATTGTAAATATTGGTTTTGACGGCTATGCCGTAGGCGGTTTGAGCGTGGGCGAAGAAAAGGACTTGATGTATAAGATGGTGGATGCAGCCGTTCCATACCTGCCAGAGGATAAACCTAGATATTTAATGGGTGTTGGCATGCCTGAAGATATAATAGAGTGTATTGCAAGAGGTATTGATATGTTTGACTGTGTTGTGCCTACCAGAAATGCAAGAAATGGAATGCTCTTTACATCCTTTGGAAAATTGGTTATAAAGAACAGTCAATTTACAAATGATGCCAAACCAATTGATGAAAACTGCGGCTGTTACACATGCAGGAACTTTTCAAGGGCGTATTTAAGGTATGTTTATATGGCAAACGAAATCATTGCGTCAAGGCTTAATACAATACATAACCTCTATTATTATATAAATTTAATGAAGGGGATTAGAGAGGCAATAAAAGAAAACAGGTTTGAGGAGTTTAGAAAAGAATTCTATAAAAAAAGGGAGGAGGTTTCCTAATGTTTACAAATATTGCATATGCACAGGAAGGTGCGGCACAGCCGGCAGCATTTCAGAGTATTGCAGGTATCCTGCCGCTGGTTCTTATCTTTGTGATATTCTATTTTCTTCTGATAAGACCCCAGCAAAAAAAGGCAAGGGAACATCGGGAGATGTTAAGCAAACTTGAAAAAAACGATATGGTTGTTACATCAGGCGGCATCTGCGGTAAAATAACAGGTGTTGCCGAAGACTCTGTTACAGTTGAAATCGCAGATAATGTAAAGGTGAAGGTTATGAAGGAACATATAGTGAACAGGAAAAAATAAAAATCTTTGACCCAAAAAATACAGGGGGAGTGAATGAGTAAAAGTATACCTATTCGGCTGACACTAATAAGTTTTTTCTTTGTTCTGGCAATGGTGTTGTTTCTGCCGTCAACACCTATTTCAAAAGACCTCCCGTCTTTCTGGCGGAATAATGTGCCTAAAATAAATCTTGGACTTGACTTGCAGGGAGGTATGCATCTCGTTTTGCAGGTGGATACTGAAAAGGCTGTGGCTAACCATACGCAAAGGCTTGCAAGCAGTATTTCTTCTCTTCTCATAGAAAAGAAGGCGGCGATTACATCTGTAAAGGCAAGTGGTGTGTCAGATATTTCCATTGCATATACAGGTACTGATACAAAGGATATTGAAAAGTTGATGGATAGCAACTATCAAATCTTTAAAAAGACAAGGGGCGCTGGCAGCGAAATTATATATACATTGATTGATGGTGAGATAGAGAGGATAAAAGAGTGGAGCGTATCTCAGGCACTGGAGACCATACGCAACCGTATTGACAAGTTTGGTGTTGCAGAACCACATATACAGCGTCAGGGCATAAATGAGATAATTGTGCAATTACCGGGTTTAAAGGACACGGAAAGGGCGATAGCACTTATTGGCAAGACTGCTGTGCTTGAGTTTAAACTTGTTGATGAAACAGGGGATGTAAAAAAGGCGGCAGAGGAGAATATTACACCAGAGGGAGATGAACTTCTCTATCAAAGGGGGACAGATAAAGAAACAGGTATAGTCAAGCAGACACCATATCTTCTAAAAAAACAGACCCTCATTACAGGTGATTCCCTGACAGATGCAAGGGTTGCCATTGACAGCCAGTTTAACGAGCCGTATGTGTCCATAACATTTGACAGTGAGGGTGCAAGACAGTTTGAAAAAATAACAGCAGAGAGTGTGGGCAAAAGACTTGCTATAATCCTTGATGGCAATGTCTACTCAGCGCCTAATATTCAGGAAAGGATTGGCGGGGGACGGGCAATGATAACCGGCAGGTTCACCCATGAAGAGGCATCTGACCTTGCAATTGTGCTGCGGGCAGGTGCGCTGCCTGCACCTGTGAATATAATCCAGAATGTTACTGTTGGTCCATCGCTTGGGCAGGATTCTATTGAGGCAGGGGTTAAGGCGTGCATTATCGGCGGCATACTGGTTTTGTTGTTTATGATGTTTTATTATAAATTTGCAGGTGTGATTGCGGATTTCGCGGTTGTATTAAATATTAGCATGCTTTTAGGCGCTATGGCATGGTTCAATGCAACGCTTACGCTCCCTGGTATTGCAGGAATAATATTGACTATAGGTATGGGCGTGGATTCAAATGTCCTGATATTTGAAAGAATCAAAGAGGAACTGCGTCTGGGCAAGACGCCAAGATCAGCAGTTGACGCAGGTTATGACAGGGCATGGTGGACTGTTATAGACTCCCATGTTACAACACTTATTACAGCAGCGGTATTATTTCAGTTTGGAAGCGGACCAATAAAGGGTTTTGCAGTATCATTAAGTCTTGGGATTTTAATAAATCTTTTCACAGCCCTTGTCGGCACAAAGGTTATCTTTGACATGATGCATCAAAGGAGAAGGGTGGAGAGGGTAAGCATATAAAAGCAGTGTCAGTGATTAGTGTCGGTAAAAAGATAAAAAATAAACCACCATTCACCAACACTGATTACTGACACTGACACTTTCTTTAATTGGAGGATTTGATGGACATCTGGGGTGAAACTAGAATAGACTTTGTAGGCAAAAGGAATTATGCGTTTTTATTGTCAGGAATGCTTGCCATCCTTGGACTCATTGCAGCGGTTCTAATCCCGATGGGCAGGGCAAACCTTGGCGTTGACTTTGCCGGAGGGGTAAGCATACAGTTGAAATTTGAAAAGCCTGTTGCAATAGATGAGGCAAGAAAACTTATGGAATCTGGCGGCTTTAAAGACAGTGAACTTCAGGAATTCAAGGCAGACAGTAAACTCCTTATAAGACTAAAAAAGCCTGAAGGCGATGTAAGGAAGATTTCAGAAGGCATTATTAATGTATTTACAAATGGCTTTCCTGACAACAAGTTTATAATTGACTCTACAGAAGAGGTAGGCCCGACAATTGGCAAGAGACTTCAAAAAGATGCGCTCTGGGCAGTCAGCATATCTCTCCTCGGCATACTCACATATGTTGCATGGAGGTTTGAATTTGTATTCGGCGTTGCGGCGGTTATTGCCACATTCCATGATGTTCTGGCTGTCCTAGGAATATTCTATGTCTCTGGCAAGGAAATCAACCTGTTGATTATAACCGCACTTCTTACGCTGGCAGGTTATTCACTTACAGATACAGTTGTTGTGTTTGACAGGATAAGGGAAAACTTAAGAAAACGGACAAAAGAAACACTTGCACAACTCATAAACAGGAGCATAAATGAGGTATTAAGGAGAACCATCGTTACATCAACCACTGTGCTTCTTGTGCTTGCCGCACTCCTTGCTGCGGGCGGCGAAGTAATCCACGACTTTTCACTTGCCCTCTTTATAGGGGTTATAGTCGGCACATACTCTTCCATATTTGTGGCAAGTCCTGTTGTGCTTTTGTGGAAAAAGAAATAAAATGGATTTGAGACATAATAATAAAAGAAAACCCAAAAGATGGCTTATTCGGGAACCTGATGAAACCCTTCAAAACCTATTTGTAAATGAACTGAAAATATCCACCTTAACAGCGAATCTCCTAATAAACAGAGGCATTGATACCATAGACAACGCCTCTACCTTTTTATCGCCTAATCTAAAGAACCTCCACAACCCATTTTTGCTCAAGGGCATGGATAAGGCAGTTGCTAGGATTATAGACGCTATCCAAAAAAATGAGGCAATCACAATATATGGTGATTATGATGTGGACGGCACAGCAGGGGCGTCTGTCTTATATCTTTTCTTAAAAGAGACAGGGGCGAGGGTATCTTACTATATCCCTGAAAGATTAAAAGAGGGCTATGGATTAAATAAACAGGCGATTCAAAGGTTGTCAGAAGATGGTGTAAAACTTGTTGTTACAACAGACTGCGGCATATCAAATTATGATGAGGTTGGGTTTGCAACTGGTCTTGGACTGGATGTAATTATAACAGACCATCATGAAATTACATCCAAAGTCCCGCCTGCATATGCTGTCCTGAACCCAAAGCAGGAAACATGCGCATTTCCATTTAAAGAACTGGCAGGGGTAGGGGTTGCTTTTAATCTGATAATAGCACTTCGCACAAAACTAAGAGACAGGGGGGGTTTTTCAAATGGTGAACCTAATCTGAAAAACTATCTGGATATTGTGGCATTGGGAACCATTGCAGACATGGTGCCCCTTGTTGATGAAAACAGGATATTTGCCGTATATGGCATTGAATCAATGACAAAGGGAGAAAGGTGCGGCATAAGGGCATTAAAGGATGTTAGCAGAATAAGTGGAAATATAAAATCATGGCACATAGGTTTTCAACTTGCACCGAGGATAAATGCAGCAGGCAGGCTGGAAAGGGCAGATACTGCTGTAAAACTCATTACTACAAATGACCCTGATGAGGCGGTACTGCTTGCAAGGGAACTGGATATGGAAAACCGTGCAAGACAGGATATTGAGGGTGAAATACTTAAGGAAGCAATTGATATGATAGAAAGGGAAGGACTCAAAAATGCTATTATCCTTGCATCTGAAAAATGGCATCAGGGGGTAATAGGTGTTGTTGCCTCAAAACTTATAGATACATATTACAGGCCAACAGTTCTTATTTCATTGGCAGGAGATATTGGCAAGGGTTCTGCTAGGGGCATCAAGGCATTTCATATGCTTGAGGGTTTGCAGACATGCGCCAAGTATCTTGAAAGGTTCGGCGGGCATAAGGCAGCAGCAGGGCTTACAATCCATAAGGGGAACATCCCTGCCTTTAAAGAGGCATTTTTTAATCTAACAGCAGGGCTGAAAGATGAAGACTTTACCCCCGAATTATCTCTGGACGGATATATTAATCTTGATGAATTGAGCGAAGGGGTGGTTATGGAAATTGACAGCCTTGCACCATTCGGGCTTGGTAATCCTGAACCCCTTTTATGTGCAAACGAGGCACGGATTATCGGTAGCCAGATTGTTGGTTCTAACCATTTGAGATTTAAAGCAGCACACAAAAATCGTGTATTTAATGCAATTGCATACAGATTTGGCGATATGCACCCTTTAGATGACAAGTATATGGATATAGCATTCACACCTTACATAGAAGAATGGAATGGGAACAGGGATTTGAAACTAAATGTAAAGGGGATAAGAGGGCTTATTGGGAGAACCTTTTAAATTGTTTGCTAAGCGACAAACCCTGTGACTGATAGGACGAGCCTATATTTTTTCCATAAATCTTCTGCGGCGATGCCAGCAGTCTTTCGTAAATCAATCTGCCGACTATCTGTCCGTCTTCCAGAATAAATGGCACTTCGTGGGAACGAACCTCAAGCACAGCACGCGTCCCTTTAATGTCGTCATTGCCATACCCAAAGCCCGGGTCAAAAAAACCTGCATAGTGGATGCGAAATTCACCGACTGCCGGGTCATAGGCAACCATTTCTGCTGCAAAGTCAGGCGGGACGCGGACTTTTTCTTTTGACATCAGGATATAAAAATCATTCGGGTTTAAAACTATGGAGGATTTTTTCGGCCTGTAGAGCGGCTCCCAGAATTCCATAGGGTCGTAATAATCTATCTTTTCCAGATTGACAAGGGGGGTATGGCTCTTTGCCCTATACCCGATGATTTCAGATTCATCTTTCCCTTGCAAGTCTATGGATATTCTTAAGCCTTGAGAAATCTTTGCCTGCTGAGGCATGTCATCTTCCGAATAAACCAGTTTTTCTTTTTTATCCAGTTTGTTCAGTTTAGCATCGCTTTCATCGCCTGCATCGCCGCATACAAAACGCAATTGGTTCAGTTTCATCCCCTCTTTAACAAGAATGCTGAATGTCCTTGGCACAATTTCAACATATAACTTACCCTTGTAACCCGGCGAAACCCTGTCAAATTCTGTTCCATAGTCAACAATAAGTCTTGTGAATACATCTAATCTACCAGTAGTGCTTTTAGGATTTGCCTTGCCGGAAATTGCGCTGGGAAGGTGCAGTTCCTCCATCAAAGGCACGATATAGACGCATCCTTTTTCAAGGACAGAGGGTTTGGTAAGGTCAATTGTATGCATTACTAAGTCATCCACTTTTGATTCTACAGTTGTTTTTTCTCCCGGCAGAAAACTCGCCCTTACCCGATAGGCAACTGCTCCCAGTCTCAGGTCTATGCTGGCAGGTTGAATCTGGTCGTTTGAAATGGGCGCTTTGGCAGAGATGCACCCTGCCTTAATCAAGGCTTCAATCTTTTGGGAAGGAAAAACCCCTGATGCAGAAATCTCCTTCAACTCTTTTTCTAATTCAGGAAGCAATGTGGCAATGTTGCTGTTCATTATCAACCTCGTAAATTAAATTCCAAGATTTCTGCTGTTAGCGTATAAATCCAATAAATCTATCTCTTTAATTCTAAATGCAGTTCCTCGGTTTCTTACTGTGCCATTTTCTTTAAGATGCATCCTCAAATCAATTCCAACCTTGCTGGACTTAAAGGCATTTATAAAATTTCGCGGTATAGGGTCGGTAAGTATATATGCCTCATTGTATAAAAATTCTTCCTCACCGCTTGCATCAAATCGTCTATCTGCAATAACGAAGAGAACCCTACTGAGCTTTGAAACTAATTTTCCAACCATTATGAAAACATCCCATATGGCTAATAGATTCCCATTTTCGTCTATTAGACTTACTCTATTGTTTAAATCATCGATTAGAAGGATTAGACCTTGAGATATTTGTCTTCCGGCATAAACGGTATTTTTTAAAGCCTTTCTTCCTGATTCATCAATATATCCGTATTTTTCTATAAACTCCTTTTGAGATATATGCCAGACTCCCTTATTGAAACAAAACAGTGTTACAAGAGAAGCAGAATCTCTCCGCGTTGTTTTAATCTCTACTCTTCCGCAGAGATCAGGAACAGGAATATTAGTTTCGGGCAATCCCATTTTTTGCTCAAAAGTATGCCCTACTCCAGCGGAGCAAGGCTTCAAGCGAGGCATACTTTTGTAGTATGTTGAGCGCAGAAGCCGCAGTGGCAACACAGCGGATGGGCGTTTTTCAGCGTGAATATCATCACCCGCAGTCCGAATACCCGCAAGAACACTTAGCGCAGCCTTCCTCATACTGCATCTGCGCGCCGCAGTCAGGGCATGCGCCTCTAAAACCAAGTTCGGAGTTATGAGTTCGGAGTTTAGAGTTAAAGAATTTCTTTTCTATTTCTTCACTTTGAACTTTGAATTTTGAACTTTGAATTTTGTAGTTAATATACCAGTCCAAAGCCTTTGCAACTGCATCAGAGCAGGAAAGTATCTTTCCATTGCCATAGCCTTGAGGCACATGGCATGATATACCATGCATCTGTTTTGCAACCTCCTCAGGTTGTATTCCGCTTCTTAGCGCCAAAGACGCCATCCTTCCGATTGCCTCACACTGGGATGCTGCACAGCCGCCTGCCTTGCCTATCTGTGTAAATATCTCAAATGGTCTGCCTTCCTCATCTTCATTTACCGTTACATATAAATTCCCGCACCCTGTCTTCATCTTCCTTGTTGCACCGAATGTAACATCACCTCTAGGTTTTGGAGTTAGAGAGTTATGGAGTTGTGGAGTTGTGGAATTTAACTCCTTAACTCCTAAACTCTTAGACTCTGAACTCTTGCCTTTATTCAACACCTGAATATCCCTTGAACCGTCCCTGTAAACCGTTACACCCTTGCAGTTTAGTTTATATGCAAGTTTATAGACCTCTGCCACATCCTCAACTGTCGCGTCATTTGAAAAATTAACTGTCTTTGAAACAGCATTGTCAGTATACTTCTGGAATGCGGCCTGCATTCTTATATGCCACTCAGGTGTAATATCATGGGATGTTACAAATACATCCCTTATACCATCAGGTATACCTTTGATGTCATGGACACTGCCTGTAGAAGCAACCTTCTTCATCAATTCCGTACTAAAAAAACCCCCTGCCTTTGCAGTTTCTTCAAAGAGCGGGTTTACATCCACAAGCTGAGCACCATCAAGGACATTCCTTGTGAATGCCAATGCAAACACAGGCTCTATACCTGAAGAACATCCTGCGATAATTGATATTGTGCCTGTGGGCGCAATGGTTGTAACTGTGGCATTTCTTACCTTTAGTTTACCATCATAAATAGAGCCTTTGTAATTAGGGAATACCCCCCTCTTTTCTGCAAGTTCACAGGATGTCTCTCTCCCCTTTTCCTGTATGAATGACATGACCTTTTCAGCAGTATCTATTGCCTCATGTGAATTGTAGGGTATGCCAAGTTTTATAAGCATGTCTGCGAAACCCATTACGCCAAGCCCTATCTTTCTGTTACCCTTTGTCATCTTCTCAATCTCAGGGATAGGGTATTTGTTCATATCTATCACATTGTCAAGAAAATGAACCGCCTTTTTTGTAACATACTCCAGTTTGTCCCAATCCATTTCGTATAGTTCGGAGTCTTTACTCCCGACTCCTGACTCCTGACTCCTGACTATCTTTCTTGCCATCTTTGCCAGATTTATACTTCCAAGATTGCAGGACTCATAGGGAAGCAGCGGCTGCTCACCGCATGGATTCGTTGACTCTATCTCACCGATATGTGGCGTAGGGTTGTCCCTGTTGATTCTATCAATAAAGATTATGCCGGGGTCCCCGTTTTTCCATGCCATTGATACAACCTTGTTAAACACCTCTTTTGCATTCAATCTGCCCATAATCCTTTTGTCACGGGGATTTATGAGTTCATAGTCCTCCCCGTCAAATGCCGCCTTCATAAACCGCTCTGTTATAGCAACAGATATATTGAAGTTATTCAACTTGTCATTATCCTCTTTGCATGTAATAAAATGCATGATGTCAGGGTGGTCAATACGGAGGATGCCCATATTTGCGCCTCTCCTTGTGCCGCCCTGTTTTATTGCCTCTGTAGCGCTGTCAAATACTGTCATAAATGATATTGGGCCGCTTGATATCCCTGATGTTGAACCAACCATATCTCCTGATGGTCTGAGTCTTGAGAATGAAAACCCTGTGCCGCCGCCGCTCTTGTGAATCAGAGCAGTGTGCTTGACAGCCTCAAATATACTCTCCATAGAATCATCAACAGGAAGGACGAAACATGCCGATAATTGCTGGAGTTCTCTGCCTGCGTTCATAAGCGTAGGTGAGTTGGGCAAAAACTCAAGTGATGCCATAATGCCGAGAAACTCCTCTTTGATTCTATTAATATCAACGTCTTTGTCATACAGTATATCAGCCTGTGCAATATTGTTTGCCACACGGATAAACATATCTTCCGGAGATTCTACTGCCTTGCCCAAGGCATCTTTTTTTAGATACCTTTTTTCAAGAACACGGATGGCATTTTCTGTAAGATTAAGAAGTGATGTATTAAGATGTGTTCTACTCTGCCCGTGAAAAGCATGCTTTTCACCCCTTTGCCCTTCTATAATGATATTGCTTTGCATGATAATATGCACCTCCTCACAATATATTGTATTATTGCTACAATATACCACTATATATAGTGTTGTCAAGGGGAAAAAGCGTTGTATAGTTTATCCTTGACAACTATATGGCAATTGTTTTATGGTTACCGCACTTTTTTTGTATACAGTATATATAAGGAAAGGGTCAAAGATGCTCCTTTCATACCTATCTGTAATCATTATGCTGGGCTTTGTGGTCTTTTTAGCCTTTGCAGTCCTTTTTGTAAGTTCTGTTGTAGCGCCCAAAAATCCTTACAAGAATAAACTATCGCCATGGGAATGCGGCATGGAGCCTGTTGGCAATGCTGATGCAGGACAATTCAGAGTGCATTTCTTTGTTATAGCCATACTATTCATAGTGTTTGATGTCGAGACATTATATTTATTCCCGTGGGCTGTTGTATTGAAACAAATCGGGCTTTTTGCATTTATTGAGATGTTCATATTCATATTTGTCCTTGCAGTAGGACTTGTGTATGCATGGGCAAAGGGGGCGCTGGAATGGGTATAGCAAGAAACCCTCTTGAAAATGTTGCACAGTTCACCACCCTTGATGCAATCGTTGAGTTTACAGGCAAAACCGCTGCCACTGTAACAAAGGCTACAGGGATGGATAAGATTGTGGACGGTGTTGTCAATTGGGGCAGACGCTCTGCATTATGGCCCATGACCTTTGGTCTTGCATGCTGCGCTATAGAGATGATAGCAGCGGGCTGCTCAAGATATGATACGGACAGGCTAGGCATAATATTCAGACCATCGCCAAGGCAGTCTGATGTTATAGTTATTGCAGGCACAATGACAAAAAAGATAGCGCCTGCTGTTAAGATGCTGTATGACCAGATGGCGGAGCCTAGGTGGGTGATTGCCCTTGGAGGCTGTGCATCAGCAGGCGGTCCTTACAACACTTATTCTGTTGTTCAGGGGACAGATTTAGTTATACCCGTTGATGTGTATATTCCCGGCTGTCCGCCAAGACCCGATGCCCTTTTATACGGCTTTTTGCAGCTGCAGGAAAAAATAAGAAGAGAAATGCCGTCTGTATGGGCAAAGTATGAGAAAAAATAAGAGGTCAATGTATAAATGACAATCGTCCCTGATTCAATTCTGGTAAAAACCCTAAAAGACAAATTCTCTGACTCCATTGTTGATACGATTATATTCAGAAACGAGCTCACCCATATCATTAAAAAGGACAGCCTTTTGCAAATCTGCAAGTTTCTAAAAGATGACCCGGAGATGCAGTTCAATTTCCTAGTTGATATAGTTGGTATTGACTATCACCCGCAAAAACCAAGATTTGAGGTTGTATATCACCTCTATTCAATCCCCAAAAAATACAGAATAAGATTAAAGATAAAGGTTGATGAAAATGAAACTGTCCCTTCCGCAATATCTGTCTGGAAGTCTGCAGACTGGGCGGAAAGGGAGGTCTATGATATGTTCGGGATTATATTTGAAAACCACCCAAATTTGAAAAGAATCTATCTGTCTGATGACTGGGATGGCTTTCCTTTAAGAAAGGATTATCCACTGCGGGGCTATAAGGACAAATATAATCCGTTTGGGGAAGAAAAGAAATAATGGAAGATATAACTACCACTAAAGAAATCACATTGAGCATGGGGCCCCAGCACCCATCTGCCCACGGAGTTCTTCATCTTATCCTTGACATGCAGGGTGAGAGGATTATGAAGGCATCCCCTGATATTGGTTATCTTCACAGAGGCACAGAAAAGATTGCTGAAAATCTCTTGTATTTCCAATTTGTCCCTTATACAGACAGGCTTGACTACATGGCAGGCATGTCAAACAACCTTGCCTATGTTCAGTCTGTAGAGAAACTTCTTGAACTTGAAGCGCCTGAAAGGGCAAAGTATATAAGGGTAGTTGCAGCAGAACTTTCAAGGATTGCAGGGCATCTCCTTTCTATAGGCGCATGGGGGTTGGATTTAGGCGCGATGACAGTCCTTCTGTACGCATTCAGGGAAAGGGAGATGGTTCTTGATTTATTTGAGATGCTCTGCGGCGCCAGAATGACATTCAATTATTTAAGGATTGGCGGTGTTAGAAGGGATGTTACCCCGGAGTTTAAAGATAAGTGCCTTGAGTTTGTCCAACTCTTCCCTGACAGGATAGATGACTATGAGCAATTATTAACAGACAATAGAATCTGGCTGAAAAGGAATAAAGGTGTAGGCGTTATATCAGCAGAGGATGCAATAAGTCTGGGTTTGAGCGGTCCTAATTTAAGGGGGAGCGGGATTAAATGGGACATCAGAAAAAACGAGCCATACCTTGTTTATGACAGATTTAATTTTGAAATTCCAACAGGTGAAAACGGCGACTGTTTTGACAGATATATGGTAAGAATAAATGAAATGAGGCAGTCCGCAAGGATTATCGAGCAGGCATTGACACAGATGCCCGATGGCAACTATTCAGCTGATGCGCCTGATTTTGTCCCTCCAAAGAGACAGGATATAGAGACAAACATGGAATCCCTTATCCATCATTTTAAACTTATATCACAAGGTTTCAAGACCCCCAAAGGCGAGGTGTATTCAAGCATTGAATCGCCCAAAGGAGAACTTGGCGTTTATATTGTAAGCGATGGTTCTGAAAAACCTTTCAGATTAAAACTAAGAGCGCCGTCTTTTGTGAATCTGCAGTCTGTTGACACTATGTGCAGAAAC
Organism: Deltaproteobacteria bacterium; assembly: GCA_016223005.1. Taxonomy (NCBI): domain Bacteria; kingdom Pseudomonadati; phylum Myxococcota; class Myxococcia; species Deltaproteobacteria bacterium. The sequence goes on from JACRPW010000067.1 coordinate 17,683, forward strand.
CAATATTTTGCAGATGTTATTGCAATTGTCTCAAGTTTAGACCCTGTTTTTGGAGAGGTGGATAAGTAAATACAGGCAATAGGCGATAGGCAATGGGCAATATGCTTGAAGCCCATAACCTATAGCCTATTGCCTATAGCCCATATTCCATATGCTTTCAGATAAATCAATAGAAAAGATAAAATTAGCGCTTGCCAAGTATCCCAACAAGATGTCTGCGGCTATGGATGCCTTGCATATTGTTCAGGAAGAGTTTGGCTATCTCCCTGAAGATGCGGTTCGTGAAACTGCCAGCATACTTGAAATGCCGCCTGTGAGGCTTAATTCTGTCGCAGGTTTTTACACAATGTATAATAAAAAACCTGTTGGAAAACATCACATACAGGTTTGCACAAATGTTTCATGCTCGCTTCTTGGTTCAGAACACATTGTTGAATTTTTATCACGAAAACTTGGCATTAAAAAGGGCGAGACAACTTTAGACAAGAAATTTACACTTTCAGAGGTGGAATGTCTTGGCTAATGCGGCACAGCGCAAATGATGCAAATCAACGATGATTATTATGAAAACATTACAGATGAAAAGATTGAGGAGATATTGAAAAACTTAAAATAAAGACAGGCAATAGGCGATGGGCAATAGGCAATGGGAATTTCCCAAAACCTATAGCCTATAACCTATAGCCTATAGCCTATAGCCTACTATGTTTGAACCTATTCTTCTAAAAAACATAAACACCCCGCAGTCCCATACAATAGATGTGTATCTAAAGAACGGGGGCTATCAGGCGGTTACTGCTGCTTTAAAGATGCAGCCTGAACAGATCATCCAAATTATAAAGGATTCAGGGCTTAGGGGCCGCGGGGGCGCAGGTTTTTCCACAGGTCTAAAATGGAGTTTTATCCCGAAAGACCCAACCATCCCAAAATACCTTTGCTGTAATGCTGATGAAGGCGAACCCGGAACATTTAAGGACAGGGTAATAATTGAGAAGGACCCTCATCAGTTAATTGAGGGTATGATAATAGCCTGTTATGCAATAGGCGCTGCAAAGGCATATATCTATATCAGGGGTGAGTTTGCATTTGGTGCAAACAGGCTGCAGACTGCTATTGATGAGGCATACGGGAAGGGGTATCTTGGTAAAAATATACTTGGTTCAAATTTCAACATAGACATCTATGTTCACAAGGGCGCGGGCGCATATATATGCGGAGAGGAAACAGCGCTTTTGGAATCAATAGAGGGGAGAAGGGGACAGCCAAGGATAAAACCGCCTTTCCCTGCCCTTGTCGGACTTTTCGGCAAGCCTACAGTTATAAACAATGTGGAGACCTTATCGTGCATCTCTCATATTGTAAACAGGGGACCGAAATGGTTTGCATCTATTGGACCAGAAAAGAGCCCTGGAACAAAACTATTTGGCGTAAGCGGACATGTTAATAAACCGGGCATGTATGAACTTCCAATGGGCACAACAGCAAGGGAGATTATATACAATTATGCAGGAGGGATAAGGGACAACAAAAAACTCAAGGCATTTATACCCGGCGGTGTTTCAGCGCCAATGTTGACTTCAAAGGATTTAGATACATCAATGGATTTTGACAGCCTTGCTGCAAAAGGGACAATGCTGGGTTCAGGAGGCATAATTGTTATGGATGAGTCGTCCTGCATTGTAAAGGTGGCAATGAGGACAATGGGATTTTTCAGGCATGAATCGTGCGGAAAATGCACGCCCTGCAGAGAGGGGACTGACTGGACATATAAACTGCTTCAGAGGATTGAGCATGGGCAAGGCAAAGAAGGGGATGTGGAACTTTTAGAGAAACTCTGCGGGAATATCTTTGGCAGGACATTCTGTCCCCTCGGAGACGGCGCGGTTATGGCTTTAAGAGGCGCATTAAAGAATTTCAGAGATGAGTTTGTGGAGCATGTTAAACACAAAAAATGTATGGCAATAGGCGATGGGCTATAGACTATAGGAAAACCCAAACCCATAGCCTATCATAAAATAGGGACAGCGACTATTAAAATAGAATCTGCCCGCAACGGCAGATAACATGGTAAGACTAATATAATGAGCATTATGAAATAGGAGGTGAGATTACATGTTAACAATTAAAGAGTCTGTAATATCAACCGTAAAAGAAATGCCTGAAAATGTGACATTAGAAGATATAATGGAATCACTTTATGTAAAACAAAAGATAATAAAGGGGCAATCACAGTTGGAATCCGGCCAATTTTATACGCATGAAGAGGCAAAGGGAATATTGAAAGAATGGCTAAAATAAAATGGTCAAAAGATTCAATTGATGACATAAAAGAAATATGTGGATTTATTGCGGAAGACTCGTTGTGCTACGCCGTTATCTTTAAAGACAGAATTTTTGAGATGGTCGAACACCTGGAATTGTTTCCTGAAATGGGGCGAAAGGTTCTGGAAGCCGATGACCCTAATGTAAGGGAGTTAATATATAAAAATTACAGAATCGTATATCAGATTAAAGAGGGGTATTTGGAAATTATCACAGTGATTCATGGCAGCAGATTGCTAAAATTAAAATCTTCGGAGAACTGAACTCTCAACTCCGAACCCATAACTGTATTTATTATGGCAACTGTAAAAATCAACGGAAAGGAAATCACAGTAGAAGACGGAACTCTTATCCTTGACGCTGCGCGGCAGGCAGGATTTGAAATACCTACCTTTTGTTATCAGGCAAGGCTTTCAAAACAGGGTTCATGCAGGATGTGTCTTGTGGAGATAGCAGGGCAGAAAAAACTCCAGCCGTCATGTGTAACACCTGTGCTGCACGGTATGGAGGTGTTTACTGAAAATGATACTGTTAAATCTGCCCGTTCATTCATGCTTGAATTTTTACTTGCAAATCATCCATTAGACTGCCCTACATGCGATAAGGGCGGAGAGTGCGAATTGCAGGATTTTGTTTTTAAATTTGGTCCAAGACGCAGTGCATTCTCTGAAAATAAAAGGCGATTTCATGACAAAGATGAAATATTAAGCCCGGTTATCGTAAAAAATCATAACAGGTGCATACACTGTGAAAGGTGCGTTAGGATGTGCGGTGAGGTTGTAGGCGCAAAGGCGTTGGGAGGCATAGGAAGGGGCGCAAAACTTCAGGAGACAAGTTTCTGGAACACTACACTTGACTGCGACCATTGCGGCAACTGCATAGAGGTGTGTCCTGTTGGTTCATTTATGAGTCTGCCTTACAGGTATAAGGCAAGACCATGGGACTTGAAAGAGGTTGATACGGTCTGCCCTTACTGTGCAACAGGGTGCCAGTTTACTCTTGGTGTAAGAAATGGCGAGGTTGTAAGGGTAAGAAGCAAGGTTACAATAGGTGTCAATAAAGAGACGCTCTGTGCAAGAGGTCGGTTTGGGTATAACTTTATCCAGAGCAAAAAACGGCTTACATCGCCTTTTATTAAAAAGGATGGGAAACTTGTTGAATGCTCATGGGACGAGGCTGTATCAACTATTAAACAGAAATTCGGCAGCGGTAAAAAGACAGCAGGCATTGCCTCATCAAGATATACCAATGAGGAATTATTTGTATTCCAGAAACTTATGAGAAATGTATTTAAAACAAACAATATTGATTTGGATTCCAGATTTGCAAATAAATGGGCAACATCTGCAATGATAGATGTCTTAAGTCTTGCAGAAGGCGGCGTTTCAATATCTGACGCATTAAAGGCAGATGTAATATTTGTGCTCGGCTCTGCAATATCTAATGAAAATCCAATAACTGACTACATGATAAGGGGAGCAGCGTCTGACAGGAGAAAGACCTTAATACTTGCTCATCCAAGGCGGCTCAAACTAGACAGTTCAGCAAGCATTTCTTTGAGGTATAAACCTGGAACAGAGGAAGAAATAATAAAAGGCATAACTGCCTCTATTGAAAAAGGCGGTTCCCAAGGAGTTCTATCTCTCGCGGGAGAAAAAATTAAGAATGCAGCAAATGTAACAATGTTTTTAGGCGCAGATATTTTAAGGCTTGCTAATGGTGCGGATGTAGCAGCATCTATCAGAGAATTAAAAGAGACGCTTAAAAAGGCTGGAAAGAATATAAATTGTCTTCCTTTGTTTGACAGGTGCAATCAGCGCGGTGCAAGGGCTATGGGCGTCCATCCGTTGTTTTTACCCGGCATTAAAAGGGTTAAGGAAGATGGCATGGATTGCGGTGAAATACTCAATGTAGCAAAAAATGGGGAGATAGAAAGCCTATATGTTCTTGGTGAGGATATTGTCTCAATGTTCCCTGATGCGGATTTTGTTAAAGAGGCGCTGTCAAAAATCAAGTTTTTGGTTGTTCAGGATGTGTTTCTTACAGAAACGGCTAAATTGGCTGATGTAGTTTTGCCGGGAACAACTTATGCAGAAAAGGACGGCACACTTACCAATCAGGAAGGAAGGGTTCAGAGGGTAAGAAAGGCTGTTCAGTGCATCGGCGGCTCAAAGGATGATTTGAAAATTTTATGCAGCATAGGCGGCTTTGAATATAGAACAGCAAGGGATGTGTTTGATGATATTAAAAAAGAAGTGGCAGGATACAGACATATAGATTTTAACACACTAGATGGCAATGGGGCATTGGTAAAAGGGCATGGGTTAGAGGACAAGGGGCAAGGGGCAAGGGGCAAGGGGCAAGAAGATAGGGTCAGGGGCCTGCCCCCGCAGGCTTTAAGCGGGGGTCAGGAGTCAGGAGTCAGGAGTCAGAGACAAGAAACAAGCGGCCATTCAGAGTTTCCATTCCAACTCATAACAGGCAATCATCTCTTCCATTCAGGGAGGGTATCGCAATACGATGATATACTTTTAAAACTTTTGTCAGAGCCGTTTGTTGAAATCAGTGAAGAGGATGCAAGGGAAATGGGATTAAGTGATAAAGAAAGGGTGAGTGTAAAATCAAAAGGGTATGAGGCGGTGTTAAATTTAAGGGTTGTTAAGGGTTCGCAAAAAGGTGTTGCGTTTATACCTGAAAATTTCGACGCTGTTTCTGTAAATCATTTTTATAAAAGGGGAGAAGACATAGCAAGGGTGAAGATAATAAAAGCAGGCGAGAGGCAATAGGCTATGGGCAATGGGTTTTCCTATAGCCTATAGCCCATCGCCTATAGCCTGTAGTTAAAAGGAGGTGCACTATGGTTGACCCGAAGACTTTAAGAGGAATGACATTCTTTGCAGATTTAAATGATGATGAATTAAATGCGATAGCATCTATAATAAGTAAAAAGAACTTCAAGGTTGGGGATGTGATATTTAGGGAAAATGAGGACGGGCCATCGTTGTATCTGATTAAAAAGGGCGAGGTAAAGGCTTGCAAGGCAACGCCCGAGGGTGAACTGCTAACACTAACCTTAATGAAGGATGGCGATATATTTGGCGAGATGTCATTTCTTGATGAGAGACCTCATTCTGCATCAATTGTTGCTATCGCTGATACAGAGGTCTATACCATATCAAAGGCGGAATTTGAAAACATGGTGGAGAAACAGCCGAGGATGGTCTACAAATTGATGAGGCAGATTATCTTTAATATCCATACTATTGTCCGGGGCATGAATGCAAAGTATATGGAGATGGTAAATTATATGTGGGGAAGGAAGAGGGGATGATAGACACAAACACCTGCATAGAATTGGTTCTCATAACAGCAAAGGTTATAATTGTAAGCAGTATTTTATTTGCCCTGCCTATACCTTTGACATGGATAGAGAGGAAGGTTGCAGGGCATATACAACTTCGCCTTGGTCCATTCAGGGTGGGATGGCACGGCATCTTGCAGCCTGTTGCTGATATGATTAAACTCATGTTCAAAGAAGATATAATCCCTGAAAGAGCTGATAAATGGCTTTTTAAACTTGCGCCTATTATTTCGCTTGTGCCGATATTTCTGACATTTGCAACTGTCCCTGTTGGAGAAAATATTACTGTTCTAGGCAAAGAAATCACCTTGTATATATCTGACATGAATGTCGGCATCCTTTATATACTTGCGGTGGCTGGCATTGGCATATATGGGCTTATATTAGGCGGCTGGGCGTCAAACAGCAAATATGCGCTTCTTGGAAGCATTCGCTCGTCTGCCCAGATGATAAGTTATGAACTTGCCCTTTCATTTGCAGCAATCGGCGTTGTTATGGTAACAAATTCTTTGAGTCTGGTTGACATAGTCAATTCACAGAAGGCAACAACTTGGAATATATGTTATCAGCCATTGGGTTTTATTATTTATCTGATAGCAGGACTTGCAGAAATAAACAGGATACCATTTGACCTATCAGAAGACGAAGGCACACTTGCCGCAGGCTACCATGTAGAATACAGTTCAATGCGTTTTTCATTTTTTATGCTTGCTGAATATGTGGCAATGGTCTTGATGTCTGTTCTTGCTGTAGTGCTTTTCTTTGGAGGGTGGAGCGGGCCAATACTTCCGCCAATCGCATGGTTTGTAATAAAAGTTGCTGCATTTATATACTTTTTTATGTGGGTAAGGTTCACATTCCCGAGATACCGTTATGACCAGTTGATGACAATAGGCTGGAAGATATTGCTGCCGCTTTCATTGTTGAACATATTGATTACAGGATTATTTGTGATATGAACATTATAAAAAAAATATTTTTCATTGATTTAATCAAGGGCCTTTCCCTGACCTTTAAGTATAATGTGTCAAAGACCATTACCATCCGCTATCCTGATGAAGAGAAATGGATTCCGTATCAGAGGTTCAGGGGGCTGCACACATTAAACAGGGATGAAAAAGGCAGGGAACTATGTGTTGCATGCGAACTCTGCGCAAAGGCGTGTCCTACAAAGTGCATAACCGTTGTGCCAATGGAGGATATGGGGACAGATTTAAAATCTGTCCCCACAGGCATTGCTGACAGGGTTGCAAAGGTATATGAAATTAACCTTGTTCGGTGTATGTTTTGCGGGTTGTGTGAGGATGCATGTCCAACAACAGCAATAAGAATGGGCAGGGAATATGAACTAGCATGTTTTTCTCTGGACTGTGCAAGGGCTGACAAGACAAGACTTCTTGCACCAAAAGAAATACCAGTTGCATTTGAAGGCGGTTATGTTGTAAAGGCAAGACTTGAAAGAACTACAGAGGGCATTAAAGTTAAACCTGATTTGACAAAAAAGAAGAGGTGGTGGTAGTTGGAACAAACTTTTTTCATAATATTCGCCGTTCTAGCGGTTGCATCTGCAATAGCGGTTATATCTTTAAGAAACCCTGTTCACAGCGCTGTATTTCTGATGGTCTGTTTTATACAGGTTGCGGCAATCTTTGTCCTGCTTCGTTCTCCGTTTCTTGCTGTTGTTCAGATATTTGTGTATGTGGGCGCTGTAATGGTCTTGTTCCTTTTTGTTGTTATGATGTTGGACATTCGCAAGGCAACCATAGAAAGATTTGTTTATGGCAAAGGCAAATTTTTGGCAGTAATTGCGGCAGTAGTCCTTCTTTATGAAATCAATAAGGTGTTTCGCAGGAGCAGTCTTGCAAATCAGGTAATTTCCTCTGAAAGACATCTGGACGGAAGTGTTGCTGAGATAGGCACTGTGCTTTTTACAGACTATATACTTCCGTTTGAAGTTATCTCAATTGTGCTTTTGGTTGCCCTTGTCGGCGCTATTGTTTTAGGAAAGAAGGAGATAAAGTGATGATTCCGCTGTCATGGTATTTAATGTTAAGCGCAGTGCTTTTCACTATAGGGGTTTTGGGTGTTCTTTTAAGACGAAATATACTGATAATACTGATGTCAATTGAACTCATACTTAACTCTGTGAATATCAATCTTGTGGCATTTTCATATTATCTGCAGGATTTAAGAGGTCAGATATTTGCAGTGTTTGTTATAACTATTGCTGCCGCAGAGGTTGCTGTCGCTCTGGGCATTGTTGTTTCTCTGGTAAGAAATAAAGTGGCGCTAAATACTGAAGATATAAAAACAATGAAAGGATAGAAAGACAGGTGATAGGCAATGGGCGATTGGTAATAGGTAAAACCCATAACCTATGACCTATAACCCATAACCTGATTTTTATGGAACCCATTTACTCAATGAGACC
>JACRPW010000068.1 GCA_016223005.1 Deltaproteobacteria bacterium
GTATGCACGATTGCATTTTTGACACTGAGGAATAATGTTTCCTTCAACCAGCGGTTTTGCTGAGTCAATATGCGCTTTTTGCAGTTTTGTTATTGTGTTCGGATAGTGGATATTTTTCTTTTCTTCTTCAGAACCGCAGGTGGCGCAGCGATTTCCATATTGCTGCTTTATTTTATCCCAATCGCCTGTCGCTTCAATTCTGTGTCCTTTGAAATTAGGATACGGTCTTTCCAAAGTAATCAACCGGTATTCTCCGCTTTTCTTCACATGGACATTGTCTCTGCCGCCTGCTGAAATAAACCACCCCTTTTGCGCTCCGAGATGCCTCGCCTGTTGAACATCATTTGTTTTAGGATAAAATTTTCTGATGAATTCAGTAAGTTCCTCCTTCATTACAGAGACAGTGCTTGGATAAAACCTTGCAAGATAAACCAAAACCAAGGCATCCTTAACATAATTTCCGTCCGCATCTTTCAACTTCGGTAATTTGACACCATGTTTCTTTAGATATTTTTCATGGTAATCTGTAACAATTTGATATACTTCTTCAATCTCTCTATTTGTCATATAATTTCTCTATTACACCTGTAATCTTGACAAATCCGCAATCTGATAATAAAGATTTCTAACCATATTAAGCAAAATCAGGCGGTTTTTGCAAATCCTCTCATCATCAACCATAACCATTACCTTATCAAAGAATGTATCTATCGTTCCTTTTAGAGATGCTAAAGTTTCAAAGACCTTTTCGTAATCGCCTTTTCGCCAGTATTCGTCTATTTCCGGCGCTATCCTTTGTGTAATCTCAAAAAGTTCATTTTCATTCGGATATTCAAACAGAGAGGCATCAATCCCTTGCCCCTTGACCCTTGTCTCTTGTCCCTTCAAGATATTTGAAACCCTTTTAAATGCAATCGTCAATAAAGAGCATGCAGGATTTTTCTTGAATCCCTCAAGCGCCTTTATCCTTTGGACAGCATCATTTATATCATACCAAGGCGCTGAAAGCACAGCGTCAATTGTATCAAAAGAATAGCCTTGAGAAAGAAGTTGGTTTCTCAGCCGCTCTTTAAAAAATTCAAGGACATCGTTTTTAATACTTGTCCCCGAAGGTTGTAATCGGGGATCGGATGCGGGTCTTTTAATTTTATCGTTTAAGAGTTCAATTGACTTATCAACAAGTCCATCAATCGGCAGGATAAAACTTTTATCAATTATTATTGCAATAATGCCAAGCGCCTGCCTTCTGAGTCCATAAGGGTCTGCGTTGCCTGTCGGAATAAGTCCTACGCTGAAACATCCGCAGATTGTATCCATCTTATCAGCAATGCTTATGAGCGCCCCTGCCATGCCTTTAGGGAGTTCCCCGCCGGCAGATACAGGCATGTAATGCTCAAGTATTGCATCAGCGACATCTGGCAATTCTCCTGATTTAAGCGCATACTCTTTTCCCATAATCCCCTGAAGTTTAGGAAACTCTCCGACCATGCCCGATACCAAATCAGCCTTGCATAGATATGCTGCCCTATCCACCGTCTGCTGCGACTGCGGAGCGATACTTTCAGATATAAAATTAGCCAGCGCCTTAAACCTTTCCGCCTTCTCATACGATGTCCCGAGTTTTTCCTGAAACACAACACCCTTTAACTTGTCTGCATACTCTGCAAGCGGCGTCTTCAAATCCTTTGCATAATAAAATCTTGCGTCATTGAGCCTTGCCCTTAAGACCCTTTCATTGCCTCTCATAACAACCTTCGGGTCTTTTGCCTTTGTATTTGCAACAAATATAAAATATGGAAGCAGGCAGTCATTTTCGTCAACTACAGAAAAATACCTCTGATGTTCGCGCATTGCATTTACAACAACCTCTTTTGGTAAACTCAAAAACTCTTTATCAAAACTCCCCATAAGCGCTTGAGGATATTCAACCAGATATGCAACCTCTTCCAACAAAGCATCATCCTTCAAAACCCTTGCCCCTTGCCCCTTGCCCCTTGCCCCTCTCAAAGACTTTTCAATCTCTCTGGCAATGATATTCTTTCGCTCACACGGGTCAATTATTACAGATGCCTCTTTTGTCTTTTTAAGATATGTTCTTATGCTGTCAACCCTAAATGGTTTGGGGCTTAAAAATCTGTGTCCATAGGAAAGGTTGCTGCTTTTTATATGCCCTAATTTGAAAGGTATAATATCTTTGCCAAATATAGCGCAAAGCCAGTGGACAGGTCTTGCAAAGGTTACATCCCAGTCGCCCCATCTCATTGCCTTTGGAAATGGGATAGAGCCTATGACATTTGGCAGGATTTCTAAAAGGATAATCTCTGTCTTTTTCCCTTTTATCTCTTTTCTTATGCAAAGATACTCACCTTTTGGCGTCTCTGCAATCTTTAACTCGCTTACCTTAACACCCTGAGATTTTGCAAAGCCCTCTGCTGCCTTTGTAGGTCTGCCGTTTTCATCAAAAGCAGATTTTTTTGCAGGGCCTGTTAATGTAGTTTCTTTATCAGGCTGTTTTTCATCAAGAGATTCAACAAGGACTACAAGCCGTCGTGGTGTTCCAAAAGGCTTTATGCCTTTAAATCCAAGACCACTTTCATCCGATGCCTGTTTAATCAATCTGGAAAAGGATTCAAGAGCCTTTGGAATAAAAGCGGCTGGTATTTCTTCAGTTCCAATCTCTACAAGTAGGTCTTTTGGCATAGGTTTTAGGTTATGGGTTCTAGGTTTCAGGTGTTAGGTGTCAGGTTTCAGTAAAACCTAGCACCTGTAATTTACCAAATCCATACTTCTTTGCAAGATTTTTTTGGTATGAGGTATTTACTGAGGTATTTACAATCTTGCCTTTTCCCCAAAAATCAATGTCTATTTTTTTTTTTTTTTTAAGCCTTGTTATATGCTATTTTGGACTTGATAGTGGTAAAGGTCTTGAGTATTTAGAAGTAAGGCAAGGGGTGTATGCTATTGGAAAGGTATCCTACTTTAAGAGAGAGGATTGTAGATAGTATTAAAGAGGCGGTTATCAAGGGCAGCCTCAAGCCGGGTGAAAGGGTGCCAGAGCCTGAACTTGCTGAGAGGTTTGGCATAAGCAGAACGCCGATAAGAGAGGCATTCAGGCAGCTTGAAATAGAAGGTTTTATAACTGTAACACCCAGAAAAGGGGCTATTGTAAGCCCGATAACAGATAAGGATGTAAGGGATTTCTATGGAATCAAGGGTGTGCTTGAGGGTTATGCAGCAAAGACATCCTGCCATAAGTTGACAGAAAAAGACCTTCAAAAGATGGAGCATCTTAATGAACTTATGATGAGGTGTGCAGAAAAAAATGATGCAAAGACATTTTCCAAAATTGACAACCAATTTCACGATGTGTTTCTGAAGGCAGGCGGTAATGAGAAACTATGGAAACTCCTGCATAATCTTGTCCAACAGTTTGAAAGATTTAGGATGGCATCTATATCGCTGCCGGGCAGGATGAAGGGGTCTATAAAACAGCATGGGGATATAATAAATGCCTTTAGAAGAAAGGATGTAGACCTTGTTGAGAGACTTGTAAAACTGAATGCAGAAAAAGGGGCGGAGCTGCTTGTAAAGGAGATATTAAAGGAAAGATAAACCCAGATTCTGCACGAATATGACCCTATTTTATAAACCTACCCTAAAAGATTTAAACGAAAGACTTGATATATACCTTTCAAAAAAGATACCTGATATAAGCCGTTCCCAAATAAAAAAACTGATAGACAGTGGTAATGTATTATTAAACAATCTCCCTGCAAAATCAGGCTCTAAACTCAAGGATACGGATGTTATTAGTGTATGCATTCCTGAAATAAGACCGTTAGATGTAGTCCCTGAAAATATTCCGCTAGATATCCTTTATGAAGATAAATCAATAATTGTGGTCAATAAACCAGCAGGTATGGTTGTCCATGCGGGCAGCGGTAATACAGAAAAGACACTTGTAAATGCACTTCTTTATCACTGCAAAGACCTGTCAGGTATAAACGGGATTTTAAGGCCAGGCATTGTCCACAGGCTTGACAAAGATACATCAGGCACTATGGTGGCTGCAAAAAATGATAATGCACATAAATCCATTGCAAGACAGTTCAAGGAACATACTGTGGTCAAAAGATATATTGCGATTGTATGGGGTATTGTTAAAGACAATGAAGGGAGGGTTGATTTGCCAATAGGAAGACATATCACTGTTAGACAGAGGATGTCTGTGAAAACAAAGAAGGGCAGAAGGGCTGTAACATATTATAAGGTTCTGCGGAGGTTTAACAATTTTACACTCCTTGAAATCAGGATTGAAACAGGCAGAACCCATCAGATAAGGGTGCACCTTTCCTCCACACACCACCCTGTGGTGGGAGATTATGTTTACGGTAAAAAAAGCATACCTGCCTCACTGCATCCTGAAGTCTGTTCAGCCGTTCAAGGATTAAAAAGGCAGGCATTGCATTCGTCTGTTCTTGGTTTTATCCATCCCGATACATGCAGATATATAGAATTTGCAAGTCCCCTGCCAGATGATATGGACACTGTAATAAAAACTCTGGGGAAGGCAGATACAAAGTAAAAGATTGACTTTATAGGAGAGTTTGGGTATCTTTTGTGAGGGTTTTATAACAATAATGACAGGATGCCTATGGGAAAACTAACTTATAAAAGTGCTGGTGTGGATATAAAGGAAGGCGAGAAACTTGTAAATCTGATAAAACCTATGGCAGGCACAACAATCAGGAAAGAGGTGCTTGGAGGGATAGGGGGTTTTGGTGCGTTCTTTGCCATTGATACAAAGAGATACAGGGAGCCTGTAATTGTATCATCAACTGATGGTGTTGGCACAAAACTGAAACTCGCATTTATGATGGACAGGCACGATACAATTGGGATTGACCTTGTTGCAATGGGTGTAAATGATATTATTGTAAGCGGTGCAGAACCTTTATTCTTCCTTGATTATTTTGCAACAGGCAGACTTCATGCAAAAAAGGCATCACTTGTAATAAAGGGAATCGTAAAAGGGTGTAAAGAGGCTGAATGCAGCCTTGTCGGCGGCGAGACAGCAGAGATGCCTGACTTTTATAATAAAGGCGAATATGACCTTGCAGGCTTTTCCGTAGGTGTCGTTGAAAGAGAGGCTATAATAGACGGCTCTCTTATAAAGTCCGGGGATAAGGTCATCGGACTTGGTTCCAGCGGTCTGCACAGCAACGGGTTCTCCCTTGCCAGAAGGGTCTTGTTTGAAAAACTTGGACTGGATGTAAAAGATAGTGTGACAGGTCTAAAAAGAACAATCGGCGAAGAACTCCTAACCCCAACAAAGATTTATGTGCAAACCATAAAGGCACTTTTAAAGGATTTCAGGATAAAGGGGATTGCCCATATTACAGGCGGCGGTATGATTGAAAATATCCCAAGGATACTCCCTAAAAATATTAAGGTAGTCATAGCAAAAGATATGTGGGAAATGCCGTTTATATTCAGATTTATTCAGGACACAGGCAAAATTGATTTATCAGAGATGTTCAGGACATTTAACTGTGGGATAGGCATGGTGCTAATAGTTGCAGATGAGATATCCGGCAGGGTTATGCAAAAACTCAAACAGATAAGACAGACTGCGTATTTGATAGGAGAGGTAGAGCGTAAAACAAAGGGAGAAAAAACAGTCCTAATAACATGATAAATCTAGGTGTTCTGGTATCCGGAAGCGGGACAAACCTTCAGGCAATAATAGACGCAATTGAGGCGAAAAAACTCAAGTGCAGCATAGGTGTTGTGATAAGCAATAGTCATGGTGCCTATGCTGTTCATAGGGCAAAAAGGCATAATATCCCTGTTGAAATAATACCTAATAACATTGCAAACACCCGTGAAGATTATGATACGATTATTATAGATACCCTTAAAAGATATTCTGTAGACCTTGTTGTTATGGCAGGGTTTATGAGGCTGCTTACCCCAAAATTTGTAAGGGCATTCCCCATGCGGATTATGAATATCCATCCTGCGCTCCTGCCTGCCTTCCCTGGTCTTAATGTGCAAAGAAAGGCTGTTGAATACGGCGTGAAGTTTTCAGGCGCTACTGTTCATTTTGTTGATGAGGGGGTTGATACTGGTCCTATAATTATTCAGTCTGCTGTGCCTGTTTATGATGATGATACAGCAGAAACACTCCGCCAGAGAATCTTGAAAGAGGAACATAAAATATACCCTTATGCGATTCAACTTTTCGTTGAAGGAAGGCTTGAGGTTAAGGGCAGAAGGGTTATTGTAAAAGAACATCCGAAGATAAAAGGCAGTATGCAAAATCCTTGTTATGCAGATGATTAATTTATTTTAAGGATAAAGGATATGAACACTATAGGGGTTGGTTATTCAACAGAACATGACGCACTTAAGGCTGGCAGGGTATCTACTGAAAATGCCATTCATGAATTAGGCGGAAAACCATCCCTTTTTGTTGTCTTTGCCGCCTCTGGTTATGACCTTTCCTCGCTTATTCAAGGTATAAAATCAGTTTCAAAAAAGACCCCGGTTATAGGCTCATCAATGGGCGGCTGTCTGCATTCAAAAGGATACTATGCAGGAGATGGTGTATGTGTTGGCGCTATAAAGGCAAAGGATGTCTATACCTTTTATAGAGAAGGGATTTCAAAGGGTGGTAGTCCGGGAAAGGATATAGGAGATGACCTCTGGACCAAGGTAAAAGACAGAAAGGGCAACCCGCTTTTATTTTTGCTTTTTGACGGCAATAGTCCCGGCATTACCAACACATTAAGGGACATTTACAGAACCATTGATACAACATGCAATTATTTTGGAGGCGGTGCAGGTAGTAATGTTGACAACATTGATGCGTATCAATTTACTGATACAACTATTATGCAAGATGCATGTGTTGGAGCATTATGTTTTTTTGAAAAAAAATATTCAACAGGTGTTGCACATGGTTTTAAACCCATGAGTTCTCCTATGCTCGTAACAAAGACTAAAGGAAACTTAATCACTGAACTGGACTGGCAGTCTCCATTAAAGGTTTATAAAGAGATTATAGGTGAGGATAAACCATGCTCTATTCTTGGGCTTAATTATCCATTAGGCATAATGAGGATGAGGGGAGATCGTCTGATAAGGGACCCAATAAAAGAGGATGGGGATTATATACAACTATTCTGCGGTATAGAAGAAAATACAGTTGTTCAGATAATGAAAGGTAGTAAAAAGGATATACTTGATGCTGAGAGGTCTGCAATAAAAAAGGCTTTATCAGAAATAAAGGGTAAGGCAGGCGGAGGAATAATTTTTTCCTGCATATCAAGGTACGCACTTTTAAAAGATAAGTATGGCGAAGAGATGAAAATTATAAAAGAACTTATCGGAGATGTGCCATTTTTCGGGTGTATGAGTTTTGGAGAGGTAGGCATACTTGACCTTGGTATGCCTATGTTTCATAATAAAACGTTTTCATGCCTCTTGTTTGAGAAATAGGTAATTAGTGTTATGCTTATAAAAAATAGCGACAAGATAACAACCCTGTCAGTGATGTATGAAATCATATCCTCTATGGGAAAGACTATGGATTGGAGGGAGGAGATAAGACACTTTCTTGAAAAGGTATCTTTCTTCTTCGGATATGAGGTTGCCTCTTTTTTAAGGTTTTCAACAAAGAAGAAAAAATTCTACCTTGAAGAAGTCATTGGCTTTCCAGAGGGGAAAGAACTTATTGAACATGAGATAGATTCAGGATACGGTGTTGAAGAGGTGATGGAAAGAGCGCCGTTTATAATCCAGTCCATTTCACCAAAAAATACCCCCTTCATCATGCACCCCATTTTAAGACCAATGGTAAGGTCGCTTGGATTTTTCCCTGTTAAAAGAGAAGATGATAAACTTTATGGGGTGGTCAGGCTTTTTAGTTTCAGAGAAGACGGCTTTCCTGATCCTTATCCCGCAATGATAACCTCTCTATGCAATAGTTTTTCACTTATTCTCTCACATATTGATGCAAAAAATGAAATTCTTGAAACAAAAGAAAAACTATTCCATTCACAAAAGATAGAGGCTATTGGAAGACTTGCAGGTGGTATTGCCCATAATTTCAATAACCTCCTCGCAATTGTAATGGGTTATGCCTCACTTCTTAAAGATAAAGAGGAAGAGCCAGCAAATATCATGGCATTAAATAACATCATATATGCTGCAGAAAGGGGAAAGACCCTTACATATAACCTTCTAGATTTTGCCCGTGCAGGTAAAATGGTAAAGGAACCTCTGTTACTTACAGAATTGCTTGATTCTGCACTGAATATAATAAAAGAGACTGTGGGAAAAGGAATAGTGGTTGATATGGGTATCTCTGCAAGTGTAAAGGTAAAAGGGGATAGGACTAAACTCTCTGATGCCTTTATGAGCATTATCTTTAACTCCATAGAGGCAATGCCAGAAGGTGGAAGAATGCAGGTGTGTTTAGTGCCGCCTAAAAAGAAAGAAAATATGGCGGTAATATCCTTCAGAGATACAGGGCATGGAATGAACAAGGAAACACTTGAAAGGGTATTTGAGCCATTTTTTACAACAAAGGAAATGGGTGCAGGGCTTGGACTTACAACAGCATATGGCATAATAAAAGAACACGGAGGATACATTAAAATAACCTCTAAACCGGGGAAGGGAACAGAGGTAAAGGTTTACCTGCCTGTAATAAAATAATGGAAGCGATTGTCCAAAAAATAGCCATACTTGCATTTCCTATACTCCTTGCAGTAACCCTGCATGAACTCGCACACGGCTGGGTTGCTGATAAACTTGGAGACCCTACGGCAAGACTTTTGGGAAGGCTTACGCTCAATCCAATAAAGCACCTTGACCCTGTCGGCACACTGGCTTTTATCATAACAGGAATGATAGGTTGGGCAAAACCTGTGCCTGTAAATCCGCTTAATTTAAAAGACCACAGGAAGGGTATGATGTGGGTTGCTTTGGCTGGTCCTGTAACAAATCTGTTTATTGCTGCGGTAAGCGCAATAATACTGCGGCTTACACTTAATACAGGTTTGCTCCTAAACCCATCATTTACCTTTATAACAGCGCCGCTTTTAATGATGCTCCATGCAAGCGTTATAATAAACATCGGTCTTGCTGTATTCAATTTTCTGCCCATACCGCCGCTTGATGGCGGCAGGGTGATGGCAGGGCTTCTGCCGTATAATATGGCAGAAACATATTCAAGGATAGAGCCTTACGGCTTTGTTATCCTAATCATCCTTATATTCACAAATTTTGTCCATATCGTCATATCGCCTATAATCCTTGCGATAGCAAGATTATTCCTTGGGGGAAATTTCTAAATGGCAAGGCGTATTCTGAGTGGGATGAGGCCTTCAGGCAAACTCCATCTTGGACACTATCACGGTGTGCTTAAAAACTGGCTGAAACTCCAAAACCTGTCCCCGAATGCTACTATCGGGGATGAATCAGAATGCCTTTTCTTTGTTGCTGACTGGCATGCCCTGACAACAGAATACAATGACCCAAAAAACATTCAGGAAAATATAAATGAGATGGTTATTGATTGGCTGTCGGTTGGCATACTGGGGACAGATTTAAAATCTGTCCCCAACTCAGCCATATTTCTTCAATCTGCTGTTAAGGAACATGCAGAACTCCACCTTTTATTATCAATGATAACACCAACTTCATGGCTTGAGAGAAACCCCACTTACAAGGAGCAGGTGGAAGAGGTAAAAGATAAGGATTTGCATACATACGGTTTTCTTGGTTATCCTGTTTTGCAGACAGCTGATATAATTATTTATAAGGCAAATGCTGTTCCTGTGGGCATTGACCAGGCGCCTCATCTTGAACTCTCAAGAGAAATCACAAGGAGGTTCAATTTCCTTTACGGCGAAACATTTCCTGAGCCACAGACCTTGCTAACGGAAACGCCAAAACTTTTAGGCACAGACGGCAGAAAGATGAGCAAGAGTTATAACAATGCAATATTTTTATCAGACCCGCCTGATGCGATTGAGAAAAAGATTTTGCCGATGTTCACAGACCCTGCAAGGAAAAGAAGGACAGATGTCGGCAATCCTGAAATCTGCCCTGTGTTTTTCCTGCACAAGATATATTCTTCTGCTGATGTAATCCAAAGGGTTGACGAAGGATGCAGAACCGCTGGCATCGGCTGTATAGAGTGCAAGAAATTTGTGATTCCAAAGATCATAGAGGAATTAAAGCCGATACAGGAAAAAAGGGCGGAGATTGTGAAAAACCCTGATATTGTGAATGATGTGCTGAACAAGGGAAATGAAAAGGCAAAAAAGATTGCAAAGGAAACAATGGAAGAAGTGAGGAAGGTATTGCATCTGCAATGAAAGTCAAACTTGAAATATTCGAAGGTCCTTTAGACCTCCTGCTTCATCTCATAAAAAAGAATGAGGTTGATATTTATGATATTCCTATTGCAGCGATTACAGAGCAGTATCTTGAATACATTGAAGTTATAAAAGAACTGAACCTTGATATTGCAGGCGAGTTTCTCTTGATGGCAGCAACGCTTATCCATATCAAAAGCAAGATGCTTCTGCCTGTATCAGAAGAAATAACAGAGGAAGAGGAGGGCGAAGACCCAAGGCTTGAACTCGTCCGAAGACTCCTTGAATACCAGAGATACAAAGAGGTGGCGCATGAACTTGATAAAAGGGAAATACTCGGTAGGGATGTTTGGACAAAGTCTCATTTTCTGATGGACGGCATAGAAGGTGATGAAGGGCTTGTAGAGGTATCTATATTTGAACTGCTTGAGGCATTAAAGACTGTTATTGAAAAGGCGCCAAAGACAATTGGTTTTGATGTATCAGTAGAAAAGATTACAATCGCTGACAGGATAAATTTTATAATGGAACTTTTGGGCAAAGAAAAGAGCGTGACATTTTTTTCGCTTTTCCCATCTGGCAGCGCCCGCGCCGATATTGTTATAACATTCCTTGCAATGCTTGAACTTACAAAGATGCATTTGATAAGGATTTTTCAGTCTGTTGAAGATGGGGTGATAAGGCTGTATGTGCCGGAAAGCATGGATGGAGTTTAATTCTGGAGGCAGATAAAAAAATGAACAGCAGAGCGTTTGAAATCTTTGAAGACAATGTTTTTATAGAAAGAATCAAAAATAAACTTCCTCATCTATTCAGCATTGCTGAATTAGAGAGTTCAAGGGCTGGAAAGATAGGAATGGAGGTTGGGTCAACTAGAGAAAAGATTTTAATAGCCATGCTTATATACAAATTCGGCGAAAGAAATGTAGAAACTCAAATTCCTATTACCGAGTCAGAAGTAGATGTCCGATTATTTGGCAATCCCCTCTCAATAAAGACAATAACAGGAAATGGCGGAGTAAAGGTTATCTGGACAGTGGACGCGCCAAAGGCTTTGGAATTCTTTGAGACTTACACTCCTTCATGTGAGATATTGCTTGCACATATTAAATGGGATTTGAAAGAAGAAGATATTAAAAAAAGTGTTAACACAGGAGGTCTTTTCTTGATACCCGTGGATGTTCAAAAAAGAATTTTAAACCAGATTGGAAAAGAGAAGTATTTAAAACTGCCGAAAGTAGGAACAAACCCTCGTGGTGTTGAAATTAGTAAAGATGGGCTTATTATGCTTTTACAAGATAAAGAGACAAGATGCATAGAAATCGTTTGGAAACATTCTAAAATGGAGTATAATCCCTACAAAAGATGGGTGGATTATTGGAAGGAATAAAATATGAAGCCTAATAATAGAAAGAACGGCACTAAAACAAGCGCCTTTGGCTCTCCGGGTAGAATTGGTCACGACTCTACAAAGTTTTATAGCAGCAGATTATATGAAGGGCAAAAGATACCCGCGAATGTAACATGTATTGAAAACCCTATCAATCCTGCAATTCTAGATAAAATATATTGTAAAAACAGCGCGGTAATGGAAAATATCCCTGACTGCAGCATTCACCTTATGGTTACATCACCGCCCTACAATGTGACAAAAGAGTATGATGAGAATTTATCATTGGACGAATACAGGAATTTACTCAAACGGGTTTTTAAAGAAACCTATCGGGTTCTTGCTACAGGTGGCAGGGCATGTGTGAACATAGCAAATCTTGGGCGGAAACCCTATATTCCGCTTCATAGTTACATAATTCAAGATATGCTGGAGATTGGTTTTCTTATGCGTGGTGAAATAATCTGGAATAAGGCGGCAAGTTCTAGTCCATCTACTGCATGGGGAAGTTGGCTGTCTGCTGGCAATCCAGTATTGAGAGATATTCATGAATATATTTTGATTTTCTCAAAAGGGTCTTTTTCAAGGAAACGGGGCAATAAAAAAGATACTATTACTAAAGAGAACTTTCTTGAATGGACAAAAAGTGTATGGACATTTCCAGCGGTTTCAGCCCGTAGTATAGGGCATCCTGCGCCATTTCCAGAAGAGTTGCCTCACAGATTGATTCAATTATATACATTCAAAGAAGATGTTGTTTTAGACCCTTTTTGTGGGAGTGGAACAACTTGTCTTGCTGCATTGAAGGCAGGGAGGCATTATATAGGTTGTGATATTAAAGATGAGTATGTAAAATTAGCAGAGCAAAGGATAAAGGAATACACACAACAAATTACAATCCCTTTTATTGAAGTTAAGACTAGTAACTTGAGATGATGCAGCATAAAAGATTACAAAACAGATGGATAATAATAGTAATTTTTCAGTTAAGGAGTAACCCCTGATGGACAAAGATTCTTTAAAACCAATTTTAGAGGCAGTAATATTCGCATCTGAGCCGCCGATTAGTCTTGACAGGCTCATGAATGTCCTTGAAGGCGAGAGGCGGGATGAGGTAAAGACGGCATTGAAAGAGATGCTTGAGGAATTTAAAGATTCCCAGAGGGGCATATTTCTTGAAGAGGTCGCAGGCGGGTATCAATTCAGGACAAGACCTGAATTTGCATCATGGCTCAAGAAACTTTTCAAAATCGGTCCTCAAAAATTAAGCAAACCGTCAATGGAAACACTTGCAATGATTGCATACAAACAGCCGATAACAAGGATGGAGATTGAGGAACTGCGGGGCGTTGATTCAGGCGGCGTGTTAAAAACGCTCATGGACAGAAATCTCATAAAGGTCATCGGCAGAAAAGAAGTGCCGGGCAGGCCTGCTGTTTACGGAACCACAAAGGAATTCTTAGAGGTCTTTGATTTAAAGGACTTGTCCAGTCTGCCGACATTAAAAGAGATTGCAATGCCAGAGGAGGAAGAAATTGCAGGAGAGATTACAGAAGATAATAGCGCAAGCAGGGATAGCGTCCAGACGGGCAGCGGAGCAGATGATTCTGGAGGGGAGGGTCTTGGTCAACAACCGGACAGCAGCAGAACTGGGGACCAAGGCTGACCCTGAAAAGGATATAATAAAAGTTGATGGCAAGAGGATATTGTTTGATACTCAAAAGGTCTATATCCTTCTGAATAAGCCAAAGGGATGCATATCTACAGCATTTGACCCGCAGCAAAGAGAGACAGTTGTTGACCTTATAAAAACAGGGGCAAGGGGCAAGGGGCAAGGGGCAAAGATAAAGGCAAGGGTATTCCCTGTGGGCAGGCTTGACTTTGATGCTGAAGGTGCAATCCTCCTTACAAACGACGGCGAACTCACAAACAAACTCATCCACCCGAGATACAAAATCCCCAAAAAATATCTGGTAAAGGTCAGCGATGCGCCTGATGAAAAGGACATTGAAAAATTAAGAAAGGGCGTTCATCTTGAGGACGGAAGAACTTTGCCTGCTGATGTAAAATTTGTTAAGAAAACAGAGACAAACTCATGGCTTGAAATAACTGTTTATGAAGGAAGGAACAGGCTTATAAAAAGGATGTGCTTTGCAATTGGACATTCTGTTCTGAAATTAAAAAGGATAGAATTTGCAGGCATAAAGTTGGGAAATTTAAAGCCTGCAGAATACAGGTTATTGACAAAAAGAGAGGTTGAAGGGCTGAAGAATTTATAAGAAGGAAAAGCGGAAAATTTATTGTAGTGGCGTAATGTAATATAATATGTAATGAAGTATCCTATCTTAAAGAAAGATTGGTCGCTATAGAAGAATGGATTATGGCATTTTCAAGTATTTCAAGTGCCTTTCTCATCTCGTCTATTGTTGTTATTAAAGGCGGCATAAAGCGGATGATGTTTTTGTCAATTCCGCATTTTATGAGGATGAGTCCATCTTCTTCACACTGGTTACAGACCTTTTTGCAGAATTCTGCATCAGGGGATTTATCAGTTCCTGTCTTGCTGCTTGACAGGACAGGCTTTATAAATTCAATCCCTATCATAAAACCAAGCCCTCTTACATCACCTATTGCAGGATATTTTTTTTGTAAATCCTTTAACCTTGTCAAAGCATAATTACCGCCCTTTTCTGCATTATCAAGCAAATTATCCCTTTTAATCGTCTTAATTGTTGCAATGCCTGCTGCACATGAAACAGGGTTTCCGCCGAATGTTGTGCCGTGTGCACCATATGACCACTTTGACATGATTTCTTTTGTCCCTGCAACTATAGACAAGGGAAAACCAGATGCAATGCCTTTAGCAATGGCTATAATGTCAGGTGTAATATTAAAATGCTCTGATGCAAACCATTTGCCTGTCCTGCCAATGCCTGTCTGTACTTCGTCAAGTATCATAAGGATGCCGTGCTCTGTGCAAAGATTTCTTAATTCAACAATGTATTCCTTTGGAGGCACAGCATAGCCCCCCTCACCTAAAACAGGCTCAATAATAATGGCTGCAATCTCTTCAGGGATTATTTCATGCTTTAGCATCCTTTTTAAATATTCAAAACAATCCATTGAACAAGTATCCCTTGTATGCCCGAGAAAACATCTATAACAATATGGGTAAGGCGCTCTGAACACAGAAGGTAAAAGCGGATGATAGTTTTTCCTGTATTTTGCACTTGATGTGGTTAGTGTTAATGCGCCAAGTGTCCTCCCGTGAAATGCGCCTGTATATGCAATTATCCCCTGCCTTTTTGTTACAAACCTTGCAAGTTTTACTGCACCTTCAACAGCCTCTGCACCGCTGTTTGAAAAAAAGAACATATCAATGCCATCAGGGGTAATCTCTTTTAATTTTTGTGCAAGGATAACCTCTGACTCATAGCGAAAGATACAGCCTGAATGAATGATTTCATCCAGTTGTCTTTTGACAGCATCAATTACAAGAGGCGGACGATGCCCTACATTTGTTGTTGCAAGTCCTGATGAAAAGTCCATATATCTCTTGCCATCTTGAGATTCTATATACAAACCTTCTGCCTTTTTGACAATGATGTCGGTATGAAATGTTAAGGCAGGCGTCAAAAGTTCCTTTGCATGGTTTAATAAGTCTTTCATGGCATCTCCTTAAATCTTGGTAACAGTTTATCTTCTTCCATAATCTCCCCTGCCATATCATACTCCCCTGCCTCTGTTATCTCTACAGAAACTATATCACCCGCATTGGCTGTGCCGCTTGTTATGTATGTGATGCCGTCTATGTCAGGTGCCTGTGATACTGCCCTGCCTTTTAACAGCAAATCCGTCTCATCGCTTACACCTTCAACCAGAACCCTTACAACTGAACCAATAATCCCCTTATTATGTTCAAGGGAAATCTTTTTCTGCACATGCATTATCTTTCTGAGCCTCTTTTCTTTTACCCAGTCTGACACCTGATTTTTCATTTTGTATGCAGGTGTGCCTTCTTCTTTTGAATATTTGAATACGCCGAGCCTGTCAAATTTTATGCCTTTTACAAAGTCCATAAGTTCATTAAAATCATCTTCGGTCTCTCCGGGGAAGCCAACTATCATAGATGTCCTAATGATGGCATCAGGGATTTTATCTCTTATTTTTTGTATAAGTTTTGTAATCCCATCCCTTGTTGTAGTTCGGTTCATTGCATTTAAGATTTTCTTGCTTATGTGCTGGATTGGTATGTCAAAATATTTGCACATCTTTTTTTCATCTCTAATAAGTTTGATGAGGCTGTCTGTAATTTTGCTTGGGTAAAGGTATAATAATCTGAGCCATTCTATGCCTTCTATTTTTACCAGGCGCCTTAAAAGTTCCTCAATGGTTTTTGAATCCCTATCCATTCCAAATGATGTTGTATCCTGTGCAATAAGGTTAATCTCTTTAACACCCTGTAATGCAAGGTTTTCAACCTCTTTTACAATTGATGTAATGCCCCTGCTTCTGAATTTGCCCCGTATACCCGGAATTGTGCAGTAAGAGCAGTCATTTGAACAGCCTTCCGCTATCTTTATATATGCAGAATATCTCGGTGTTGCAAGGATTCTTGGGGTATTGTAATCATGGATATAGACAGGTTTGTCAACTATAATCCTCTCTGCCCCATTTTTAATTATATCGGCAATCCTAAAATATTCGCCTGTCCCAATAAAATAATCAACCTCTGGCAGTTCATCCGCAAGTTCATCCTTGTATCTTTGAGTCAAACAGCCTGTTACAATAAGAAGTCTGCATCTGCCTGTTTTCTTATATTCTGCAAGCCGTAATATCTCATCAACGGATTCTTTTTTTGCATCACTGATAAAACCGCAGGTATTAACAATAAGGATATCTGCATCATCTTCATCTGAAACGAGATGATACCCATCTTCTTTTAAAATACCCAGCATGACCTCAGAGTCCACCAGATTTTTTGGGCATCCAAGACTAACAAGGCATACACTTCTATTTTTCATCTAAAAATAACCTCACAAGCGGTTGACTACATCACTGGCACACCGTCTGGGCAGGAGGCTTCTAGAGGATTTTTCTCCCATAAGGGAGAAAAATGGTTTGCAGGCGGGGTAGTCAACCGCTGAACTATTTACTGGGATGAATATATGTATAATTTCCCTTTATTATTTGCAAAGAGGAGTTTGTTATACGCAGCAATAGGGGTTGTAGATATGGTAGAATTTATATTTTCGGTCCATACGATTTCACCATTATCTATATTGAATATGTCAATATAACCTTCATACACTGTTAAAAATTCCACATCAAGAAATGTCTTTGAATAGTTTGATGCAACTATAAGATGGTTGCCAGCAATGATTGCTGATGCAGGGTTTCCTTTGGTAACCTTTTCTCTCCACAGACTTTCCCCTGTAATCTTATTTACAGCAAATATCTGTCCTCCCTGATTCAGGAGAAAGATAGTATTTTTCTTTATTGCAAAATCAATGGACTTGGTAATATCAAATCTCCACCTTTCATCGCCTGTTTCAGCATCCAGAACAATCAAAACCCCCTCGCCATTTATCAGGTATATCTTACCGCTGTCTATTACAGGTGTTGAACGGACATAAATATCTTCCTCGTAAATCTTTTTCTTCCATATTTCTCTACCGGATGGTGCATCCATATTTACTAGAAATCCATCTGAAAAAACCATATACACCCTGTTTTTATAATACGATGGAGAGGCATATTGTCTCTGTGTTATACGCTTTACAAATGTTCTGTTGTAGTGCCATATCTTTGCACCTGTTGAGGCATCCAGTGCATATACCTTGTCATCAACAGAAGAAAAATAGATTATATTGTTTATAATCAAAGGCGAGGATATAATTTCTGCCTTTATATTGAAATGCCACACCTCTTTTCCATTCTTTGCATCAAGGCAGTAAAGTATGCCGTCATTTGTGCCAAAATAGATTTTGCCCATGAAATATGCAGGTGAGGATTCAATTGCGCCGCTTGTTTTAAACTGCCATAGTGCCTTTTTATCGTTTAAATTGAGGGCATAAAATATCTTGTCAGTGCTCCCTATAAAAGCAACATTGTCAACAACTGCAGGTGAAGAGTTTTGTGTGGGATACATGGGCAGGATATTCCAGATGTTTTTCAAATCAAATGTCCAGTATGACCGAAGCGGCGGCTTTATGGTATCTTCAGTTAATCCGCTCCGTGATGTGTCCTTGAGGTATGTGTCCCATGAATCTGTTTTTATTTCAACAGGTGGAGGTGCAGGTGTCTTTTCTATTGCAACCTGTTTTTTAAAGTTAAAACTAAAATTGAGTGATGAGCAGGCAGGCAGTGTTGAAATGATAAAAAAAATAATGGGGATGTAAACCCGAAAAATGCACTTGATTTTTATGTTTCGGGGCAAACGCAAGATTTGAGCCAAAGACAAGGAAAAGATGGCTGAACAAAACGGAGCATACTGTTTTAAGTATGTGAGTATTTGGACAGACAGATTTGACGCAGTATTTGACCAAAGATTGCGTTTGCCAAAAAATGTAACTGCATTTTTTGGGTAAACGGCTTTTATCCCCTGACTATTACCTTTATGCCTATTATCTAATCCTTTCCACAATATCATTGGCATTCTTCTCCATTTTTATAATATCATCTTTTTCCAGTCCTGCACCCTTTGCAACAATCCTTGCCATACAACTATCCAGAAGGTCTGACGGAGAATGGGAATCGCTGTTTAAAACCAGATTTGCACCGCACCTCATTGCTGCCTTTGCAACATAACCATTGGCAAGGCTGTGTCCTTTCCTTGCACTGATTTCAAGATACACACCTAATTCTCTGGCAAGTTTAACATCCTCTTCTTTTATAAAACCAGGGTGCGCAAGTATGTCTGTCATGGATTCAATGGCAATTCTATTTGTCCCATCTGCTACAGGCTCTACAGGCGTCTCGCCATGGACAACAACAATCTTTGCCCCAAGTTCCCTTGCCTTTTCTACGAGACCTTTAATATGTTCAGGAGGGCAGTGAGTCAATTCTATACCTGGTATAACCTTTATCCTTTCGGTTAGATTAAGCTCCTTTGCAACAAGGACAATACGGGGGATTATGAAATCAATATTAGAGGCATCTGCATGATCTGTTAAGGCAATGGCAGTGTAACCCTTTACCGCTGCCCTTCTGACAATCTCAGATGGCAGTAGTTCGCCATCGCTAAAAAGTGTATGTGTATGCAGATCTATCATTCCTATCTGTCTTGCTTACCCTTCTTTACATCTTGTATTTCCCGAACTCTTCAGGGGAAAGGTTTTCTAATATGTCCAGCCATTCTTCTGATTTCACATCTTTCGGATATTCTTTAATCTTTCTCAAATCAATATTTCTGGATTTTTCAATAACCTTGCTGCTAACAAATATAGGGCTATTTGTTCTCATTGCCAGTGCGATTGCATCGCTTGGACGGGAATCTATTACATGCAGTTCTGACATCCTCTTAAGATGGATTGCAGCATAATAGACATTATCCTTTAGATCATTTATCTCAATCTTTAATATATCAATACCTGTAGTCTTAAGGATTTCCTTTAGCAGGTCATGGGTTAAAGGTCGGGAAAGTTTTATCTTTTCCAATTCTACAGCAATAGCGGTTGCCTCCATAATGCCTATCCATATAGGAAGGGCATTCTTATCTTCCAAGTCTTTTAGAATTACTATTGTTGCATTTGTGTATGGGTCAACCGCAAGGGCTGACACCTTCATTTCTAATAACATATATCCCTATCCATTAAACCCAAATCGTGCATAATCTGGGTTAAAATCAGACAATAATTCCTTTAAGTGAATTAAAATGCCCAGTTATTATTCTAACAGATAAAACCTTTCCAATCAAATCAATTGTGCCAGAAAAATTTACCACCCTGCCGCATCGGGTTCTTCCTGTAATCTCATTCATAGAATCTTTTTTGCTCGTCCCATCTGCTAGAACCTCAACAACCTTTCCAACTATCGCCTTATTCTTTTTGAATGTTATTTCCTTTTGTATGCCCTGTAAAATAGAAAGCCTTTTCGCTTTTATCTCATCAGTTACCTGCTCATCATATCCTGCTGCCTCTGTTCCGGTCCTTGGTGAATAATTAAATGAGAATATATTGTCATATTCAACAGTCCTGATGACATCCATAGTATCATCAAAATCCCTTTCAGCCTCTCCCGGAAAGCCGACAATAATGTCAGTGGTTATTGCTATATCAGGGCATGCCTTTCTTATTCTGTCAATCTTTTCAAGGTAATCTTTTCTTGTATAACCACGGCGCATACCTTGTAATATCTTATCAGAACCTGACTGTATCGGGAGGTGGATGTGACTGCATACCTTTGGCTCGGATGCAAGGACATCAATAAGTTCATCTGATATATCCTTTGGATGAGAGGTCATAAATCTTATCCTCTCTGTGCCATCAACCATAGAAACTGCCTTTAATAAAGAAGGGAATGACATATCGCTATATCCATTATTGCCGTAAGAATTTACATTCTGTCCAACAAACATAACCTCTTTGATGCCGCCTTTGGCAAGCCGTTTAATCTCTGAAAGTATATCAGAACTCTTTCTGCTGACTTCTCTGCCCCTGACATAAGGGACAATGCAATATGTGCAGAAATTGTTACAGCCCCGCATTATACTGACAAAGGTTTTGACCCTGTTTTTTTCTAATGGATAATCAAAAGAATCCTCGGGGTCTGCTTCACTGCTTAACTCAACACTAACTATCCTTTGCCTTTTTTGTTTTATATTATATATAAGTTCAGGAAGTTTGTGAATGGTGTGTGTGCCAAAAACAATGTCAATGTGGGGTATCTTTGCTAAAAGGTTTTCTCCTTCCTGTTGTGCAACACACCCGCCGATACCTACAATCAGGTTATTATTTGCCTCTTTATAATCCTTAAACCTGCCTAAGGCACTATACACCTTATGCTGTGCCTTATATCTGATACTGCATGTGTTTAATATGATAATATCCGCACAACTCGGGTCTTTTGTTATCTTGTAATCCATTTTATTAAAAAGCCCGATTATCCTGTCAGAGTCATTTTCATTCATTTGACAGCCAAAAGTTTGGATGTAGACTTTTTTGCCGAAATTTTTGTAACTCTTTAATTCTTTTGACATTCTGATTCTTTCCTCACTTCTGAAATAAAATATTTCTTTTAAATTGTTTTTAAATGGGCGACACAAATAAGGAATCTCGATTTCGTTCGCCCCTGCTAGACACTATCATTGCCACTATTTTATTTGAATTGACATGAAAAGTTACATCCTCTATAGCCTTCACCGCGCCATAAGAAACACTTATGTTTTTTCTTCAAGCAACAATTTTTCTCCTTTTCCCCATATACGCATCAAGGACATCTTCATTACTCCGTATTTCAGATGGTGTGCCTTCCTTTCCATGGTTAAGGACGATGATATTGTCAGAGATATCCATCACAACCTTCATGTTATGAAACCTTTGAAAAACTCACAAATTCGTCATTCCCCGACTTGTTCCCCCGAACAAGTCGGAGGACGGAATCCAGTGTTCTTTAAAATCAAAGGCTTCTGGATTCCGTCCTTCTGCCTGTGCGTGCCCGCACGCAGACAGGTCGCGGGAATGACACTAAAACAGTATTTTTCAAAGGTCTCGTTATGTTCAATAAAGAGGACTTTCTTACCTGAGGTCTTAAGCCCTTCTACAATCTCAAGGAGTTTAGGTATCGTGTTCGGGAAAACACCTGCTGTGGGCTCGTCAAAAATAAAATTATAAGGACAACCAGCCGAAAAATAAAGAGAAATCTGATGACAGAACAATTTTTTACGAGAAATATTTTTTTAGTATCAACTAGTTATTATTCAGCAATATCTCATTTTTTGTTGGTTTTGTTGTCCAGATACCTTTGATATTATATGCCCTTGCTATCTTTTTGCCTTCTGCCTTTGCTGTCTCTTCAGACTGGAAAAAGCCTACCCTTAACCTATACCATATTTTGCCTTTTGGATTAAACTGGATGATATAGGCATTATATCCATCTTCCTTAAGTTTTCTTACAATAGATTTTACATCATCATCCATTGTTGTATAAGAAGCAATGTGCAATGTCCATGAGCCGCCTGTAATCTTTTTTAATTCTTTTTTTTGCTGTATTTTTTGTTCAGTGGATACCTGTTTTTTTGTTTCTTTTATTTTTTGAGGTATTTTTGTGTCGGGTTTATCTTCATTTTTTGCTGTAAGTATCTTTTCATGGAGTCTTATTTCTGGTTTCTCCTCTTTTTTCTCTATTTTCTTTACTTCATCAGATTTATTGACAGACAGGCTTTTTTCAGTCTTTTTTATTTCTTCATTAGGTGTACGAAGGTTTTTTTCTTTTGACTTTACTATGGTGTGCGGCGGCTCTTTAACAGTTTTTTTAGCATCCTGTGAAGGCTCTGCCTTTTCCGGAGGCACCTGCGGTAGTTCTTTTTTCTCTTCCAGAGGTATTTCTACCCGTACCCTTTTTACAACCTTTTCTTGTCTTGCTTTAGCAGTGTTTGAATAAAAAAAATAGGTGCCAGCACCCATCATAACAATCAATCCTGCCGCAGCAATTATTATCTTTATATTTTTCAACCCTTATCCTCTTAATCACATACCTCTAATGGTAAAAGTATAACACATCCCTTTTTCATATCAACAGTTTTTTAAACTGCAAATCTAAAATATATTACATCTCCATCCTTTACAATGTATTCCTTCCCCTCAAGGCGCATCAATCCTTTCCCCTTTGCCTTTACTTCAGAGCCTGAATTTATATAGTCATTATATGATATAACCTCTGCCCTTATAAAACCCTTTTCAATATCAGAATGGATTGCGCCTGCTGCGATTTGCGCATTTGTCCCATTTTTTATTGTCCATGCCCGGACCTCTTTTTTGCCTGCTGTAAAAAATGTTATTAAACCCAATAATTCATGCCCTTCTTTCGCAAGCCTGTCCAGACCCGATTCTTTTAAACCAAGTCCTTTTAAAAACTCTGCCATTTCATTTTCTTGAAGTTCTGCGATTTCTGCCTCAACCTTTCCGCACATAACAACGAGCCTTGCGCCTTCGTTATCTGCAATGTCCCTCACCTGTGACACATGAGGATTGGGGACAGATTTTAAATCTGTCCCCAATCCTGCTTCATCCACATTTGCAACATACAAAACATGTTTTGCAGTCAAGAGATTCAGTTCCTGCAAAAGTTCCTGCATATCATCATTTAACTCAATAGACCTAATCGGCTTGCCATTCTCAAGTGTCCCTTTAAATATCTTGCACGCATCCGCCGCTGCTGCAACAGCCTTTTTATCGCCTGTCTTTGCAAGCCGTGCAGTCTTGTCCAGCCTCTTTTCAACTGCCTCTAAATCTGCAAGGATGAGTTCTGTGTTTATTATCTCAATATCCCGTTTAGGGTCAACACTGCCTGCAACATGAATCACATCAGGGTCTTCAAAGCATCTGACAATATGCGCAATCGCATCAACAGTTCTTATATGCCCGAGAAACTGATTGCCAAGCCCCTCGCCCTTGCTTGCGCCTTTCACAAGCCCTGCGATGTCCAGAAACTCCACCATTGTCGGCGTAACCTTTTCCGGTTTGACTATCATCTCTGCAAGTTTATTGTAAAATTCTATGCCTTCACAAACATCTTCATCGCCTGCATAACATCTGCTGTATCCAGATTTCCCCTGATACCTTTATCAAGAAAAAGTTCAAGGGTCTCTATCTGTGTCCGACCCAGAAGCCTTGATGCCTCTGCAAGAGAGAGTTTCCCGAATTTATACATATTGGCTACATAGGTCTCATACCCAATCCTTATAAGTTTCCGTATTGCGGTTGCCTCTTCTACCTTTTCTTCTTTTTCAACCACTTCAATGGCATCCATAATTTCATCAGGCATCCTTATAGATTTTATTTTCATGGCTTCCTCCGCTGTTCTATGAATATCTTTGCTGCAAAGTATTCGTTTTCGCTGATATACTCTGAAAGGGCGTCAAGTTTTCCCATTGCTTCACTTTGGGTTAAATATCCTTGTTTCAATAGCAGCGCTACAAAAACCGCCGGGGTAATATATGGTTTAGAGGCAAATTCTAAATTCTAAATCCGAAATTCTAAACAACATCAAAATCCAAAAATGCTCTTTGTCATTTGGGCTTTGGATTTAATTTGATATTTGAACTTTGGATTTTGAATTTGTTTAGGATTGCTTGGATATTTCGGCGCGTCCCCACGCCGAAATGCACTGGCTTATAAAGGAATGGTTTCGGTGTGAGAACACACCGAAACATCTAACAGTCCCTTTGCCTTTCCCCTGTCAACAACTTCTTCCTTGACAAGATGAGGCATCGCTATATCAAAGGCATTGCAAATATCTTCCTTTATGCCC